>CAYPZL010000101.1:0-20358 GCA_964415045.1 uncultured Pirellulales bacterium
AGAGCCTTTTCAATTCTCACCGGCATAGCCGGTGGATTACAGATTTATGTTTAGGTTCAAATACAACTCTGACTGTGAAGGTAACGATGCAATGGGAATGATCCAGATTGCAAGCGCCCTCTACGGACTGAAGAGGCGGCAGAACTTCACGCGGGCTCAGATGTTGGCGCACCAGAGTCGTGGGCTGCGGACTCTGGTTCGACACGCGTGGGACAAGTCGCCCTTCTATAGGGAGTATTACTCGAGCCACGGCTTCAAAGAGACCGATCTTGACGATATCACGGTTGGTGACCTGCCGTTCACGGACAAAGAGTTGCTCATGGAGCACTTCGACCGCGCGGTGACCGACCCCAGGCTCCGGAAAGCTGACTTGGAGGCGTTCATTACCACACCTCTGGATCGCCAAATGAAGTACCTCGATCAGTACATCGTCGTCCATACATCGGGGTCTTCCGGCAATCTCGGGATTTTTGTCCACGACCAGGGAAGCTGGATCATGAACGTGGTCTGCTACGGCGTTCGAATAATGAATGCCGGTCGCTCTCTTCTGCACCACAATCGTGGGGCGGTCTGCATGGCGGTCAATGGTCGCTATGCCGGCATTACCGTCACGCGATCCCAACCTAAGCTGCTGACGACTACACTGGCGCTATCAGTTCAAGATTCCATAGCCAAGAATGTGGAGGCGTTGAACGACTTCCAGCCCACCGCTCTGGGCGGCTATTCAAGTGCGATTGCTTCTCTGGCGCGTCAAGCTATAGCCGGACGTCTCCGTATCGCGCCAAGAGTGGTAGGAACGACAGGCGAGATGCTGACAGATGAGATGCGTGAGGATATAGAAAGGGCTTGGCCAGAGCGGCAGACCAACGGCTATGCATCAACCGAATGTCCCTGCGTTGCGGCCCGACTGTACGGACGGAGCGTCTACACGGTGTACGACGATCTCCACATCGTCGAACTCCTCGACGATCAGAACAGACCCGTCATAGAGGGACAGAGTGGTAATATCGTTCTAACAAATCTGCACAATCGCCCGTTGCCGTTGATCCGCTACCAGATGTTAGATAGGGCCGATCGCGGTCCCGTGCAGAAGAACGGTCCATTCTCGACATTCATCAGAATCCACGGCCGCGTCAACGATGCGCTGCCGATCGTCCTTGATGATGGTGATCGTGGCACGCTTAACCCGGTCGTATTGTGTGGCTTCGCCGCACCCGGTCTGCAGAAGGCTAAATTCCTACTCAGGGCACCGGACCGAATCGAAGTACGATATGTGAGCCAGCACGACATCGATACGGTCGTACGCAAGGGATTTCGGAAGGTCCTGGAAGGCAGCGGTGCCGCCAACCGCATGGAATTCACGGTCCAACGCGTGCACGAGTTGCCGCCCGACCCAGCCACCGGCAAGTTCAGGATTACTGAAGTGCACTGTTCTGTTGACGCGTAGCCGAGGCGCGGTCGATCTATGCCGGTTTCATGGCGATGATTTTGTCGATTCGGGCGGATAGGTCGGTCAGGTAGGGTTCGTCGCCTCCGCGGAGTTCGGTGGTCATGTAGCTCGCGTAGCCTGTTTCGTGCAGGGCCTTGCGGACTTCGGGCCAGTTGACGTCGCCTTCGAGCAGGTTGGTCCACTGGTAGCCCTTACGCTTGAAGTCCTTGAGGTGGATCCGGACGATCCGCTTGCCGAGCGTGCGAATCCAGTCCTGCGAGTACCCGAACAGGATGACGTTGCCGATGTCGAAGTACGCCTTGAGCCAGGGACTCTCGAACTCATCGACGTAGCGGGCGAATTCCAGCGGGCTTAGCAGGAACTTGTTCCAGACGTTCTCCACCGCGATGGTCACGCGCAGCTCCCGGGCCAGGGGCAGCAGCTTGCGAATGTTCTTCTGCGAGCGTTCGTAGGCCTGACGGTAGCTTACGGTTTCGTTGACCACGGCCGGCACGAGCAGAACGACGTCGGCACCGGCGGCTTTGGCGCTGCGCAGAGCCGTTTCCACGCCTGCCAGGCCCTCTTCGACCTTCTCCGGGCGCGGATCGGACAGCGGCGCACCCCAGCCGCCGTAGGTGATCGAATGGATCGGCACACCCGCCTCGCGGGCCAGCGCGCCCAGCTCCCGGGCCCTTGCCGGATCGGCGATCGTAGAAGGCTCGATGCCCTCGAACCCGCACTTGCGGGCCAATGCAAATTTCTCCGCGTCCGACAGGTCTCTCGGAAGCATCCGGAACTGGCACGACTTGAGGAGCCGGCCCGAGCCGCTGCCGGCCCGTGCCGGCGCCGGTTTCCGCAGCAAAGACGAGCCGATGGTGATGGTCGCGGCATATTTCAACAAATCACGACGTCCGGTAATCTTACGCTTCATAGTACTGTCTCCCGTGCTTTTGCGCCCGAAGGCGGCTTCGTTGCCCGTGAAAGATTTTAGGGACTTCCCTTTCCAAACGAAGTGACTATAATCGCTTTGGCTCGCTTTGGCCACCGGTTTTTGGGGCGTTGCGGCCATGCTGTTTTTGTACCTTTTGTGTCTTTTTATCGGCCCGTCCCATAAAAAGGTAAAGTTTTTCCGGCGGCCCTGCCGAAAAAATACTAAAGACCCTTTTGCGGGCCATCAGTGCTGAAAACGGGGTTTTCGGACCTGCGGGGCGAAAGGATTCGCGTCGCAGAAACGCCATAATGCAATCTCATGAGCAGGGACGAAGATGAGAACAATTGCGATAGTGAACCAGAAGGGTGGTTGCGGCAAGACCACGGTTTCGATAAATCTGGCCAGCGCGCTGGCGGAGCTGGGCAAGAAGGTTCTGCTGGTGGACATGGACCCGCAGTCGCACTGTGCGGTGGGGCTGGCGGTTCCGGAAGAACAGATCGAGCAGAGCATTTACGACGTTCTGATCAGCAAGAGCCGCAACGAGCCGATGCGACTGACGGAGATTCTCTGGCAGATCGGGGACCGGCTGGAATTAGCTCCGGCCAGTATCGATTTGTCGGCGTTCGAGCAGCAAATGGCCGGCATTCCGGAGCGTGAGTGCTGTCTGCGAAACGTCCTCCAGGAGGCCGACAGCGAATACGACTACTGTGTGATCGATTGCCCGCCGGCGGTGAGCCTGCTGACGTTCAACGCCCTGCGGGCGGCCACCGACGTCCTCGTTCCCGTCGAGACCGGGTACTTCGCGCTGCACGGCCTGAGCAAGCAGCTCGAGACGTTGAGCATCCTGTGCAAGCGTTGCCAGCAGGACGTGTCGGTGCGCGTGCTGGCGAGCATGTACGACATCCGCACGAAGATGGCGCGGGAGATTCTCGCGGAGCTGCGCTCGCACTTCTCCGACCGCATGTTCAAGACCGTGGTGAACTTCAACACGAAGATCAAAGAAGCGGCGAGCTTCGGACAGCCCGTCAACGAGTACGATCCGGCGAGCAAAGGCCAGCAGGACTTCAAGGCGCTGGCCCAGGAAGTGATCGGCGCGGCCGAACCGCCACAGGCCAAGAGCAAGCGTCTCGTCGATTCGCTGGCCGACCAGCTCGAGTCGATCGGGGCCAGCGCCAACGAGCTGCTGAGGGCCACGAAGCGCCCGGCGACGCCCGCACCCGAACCGACGCTCGAACCGAAGCCCGCGCTTGAGCCAAAGCCAACGCTCGAACCAAAGCCGGCGCTCGAACCGAAGCCGGCGCTCGAACCGAAGCCGATGCCCGCCCAGGCAAAGCCGTTGCAGCCGGTCGCTGATGAAAAGACGTTCGCGTCCGATCCGGCGATCCGCCTGCCCGATTCGGCCGGGGCCGGCGTCGAAACCACGATCGCATCGATACCGCCGACGCCCCAGGTGGCCCCGCAAGCCGAGACCGAGCCCGCGCCCGTGACGCCGGTCGTCGCGACGCAACCGAAGGCCTCATCGTTTGCCGAAACGCTGCGCGCCACCGACGCGAAGCTATCCGACTACTACGGCGTCAACCAGATCCACGACGCCGTCGTGTTCGTGACACTCTATCCACGAGCCCAGTGCGTCCAGATCGCCGGCGACTTCAACAACTGGCAGCCGACCGCCACCCCGATGGAGCGAGTCGGTGACAGCGGCGTCTGGCAGGCCAAGATGAAACTGCCCGAGGGTACCTACCGGTACCGTCTCGTTGTCGACGGACAGTGGCAGCAAGACCCGTACAACGAGACCAGCGAACTCAATCCCTACGGGGAGCTGAACTCGGTCGTGCAAATCAGATAGCCGCATCGGTTGCGGCCCTACACCGCGCGGCGCCCCGGGGATACCCTAACCGGTTTCCTCGGGGCGACGCTCTGTCTTTTGCAGCCTGCGTCGCCTGCCCACTGTGAAAAAAAACTGTCAAAAGAGATAATTTGCTCTTGACAAGCAGGCTTGGGCGCGTACACTAAGGACTGCAACATTGGGTCATCTTTACATTGTTTGCACGGTGCGGGTTAAATAGGGTAGTAGCATGGATGCTGCACGTTTGCTATTGACACGGACCGTTGTGCCCACTCCTTCCGAGGGGACCGTTTCATCGGTCTGGCGGACATTCCGGCGTATCCTGGATGGCCGCGACAGCATTCTCTTCTCGTTGGCGCTGTCGGCGCGCCGGGTCTGCGTTGAGCCCGTTGGCCTTGCGATCCGGAGCGGCGCCGCCAGCGCCCTGCGCGGTCCCGGTTGCGTGTAAACAACCGGGTATCGCGCCGCCGACCCGGCCCGGAAAGGGGCCCGGAGAACGGCACGACAATCAATTGTGAGTCCGGCCGCCGGTACGGCGAACGGAGGGATCAGAACACTCCGTGTACACGCGGGGAGGGTGTTCCGTATCTGTCACCTCGAAAAGGGGTACGGTCTCCGTCGCGCGGGATGTGCGCAAAGCAAAGAAAGAAGGAGGTTCCGGCGCAAAGAACAAGACAAAGCAATGCAACATCGGTCCTCACCGACCCAGGGAGGGTGTTCGCACCGGGGGGCCGAAAACGGAATTCGGAATTACGGTTAAGGAGAACAATGATGAAAAGGGCAATGGCAGTGTTGGTCCCCGTTATTTTGCTCGGCGTTCAGGGACTGGTGACAGCGCAGATTCCCGGGTGCCCGCCCAATGGCAACGGCGGCGGCACGAACAACATCAACAACAACGTCGTCAACACCGTGAACGATCAGTTTCAGACGGCCAACGCCGTGGGGGGCGGCGACGCCGACTCCTACTCCACGTCCGCGGCGCAGGGAGGCGCCGCCACCGTCGAAGTCGGTGACACCGTAAACTGGAACCACTCGGAATCGTACGTGGGCGACCAGGTCAACTGGAGCGACAACGACACCGTCTCCTCGGTCAACATCGATACGACGTCGATTTCCAACTACAAGGGCCGGGTCGCGCCGCTGGGAACGTATCCGCCCTATCTGCCGATGTGGAATCACGGGGGCTGGGGAACCGTGCAGGCCTACTTCCCCAACGGGCCCACGACGTACGACACCGTGTACGAGAAAACGTTCGACCCGGCCAACGCCGACGACATGCACGAGCTCAAGGGGGTCCTGGCGTCGCTGTCCTACGAGGGGCCGCTGCATTTCCTGGGCGGCATGCTCAACGGGGTGCGCGTGCTGCTGGGCGGCCCGGACCAGTTCCACCGGGGCCGGGGCTTCGAGATCGCCAACTCCGTGGCACGCGACCGGCGACCGGAGGGCAAGCCCCTGCTGGTCTTCATCGACAGCAAGGTCGACCCGAAGTTGCTGGAGGCCGAAGGCTACGCCTACGTGGGACGTCTCAGCCTGGAGGGCGAGGTCAATCGGAACTGGGACCATCTCTACAACGCCGCCCTGGCCGAGGCGCTGCCCTGGGACGTGGACATCCTCCTGGTCTCGGGCGGAATGAAAGGCGTGACCGTCGGCACCAATACCAGCTTTCCGAGCGCATCATATGGGTACAGCCAGACGAATTACTCTCTGGCGCTCTTCGGCGGCAAGTCGAGGGGTATTACGGAAGGCAAAGGCGAGCCGGTGCTCAGCGCTTCGGCGTATCGCTTCTGTCCGGAGCTGCTCGAGCGGCGCCGCCTGCCGCAGGGTTTGTATGACCGGATTCGGCGTCGGCCTGTCGCGGCCGCAGCAGCCATGCCCGCGCAGCAGCAGGCGAGGGCCATGGCCACCGCGGCCACACCGGCCCAACATCAGAAAAGGACGGTGGCCACCGCGACCCCGCAGAAACGCGTCGCCATGCCCACCGACACCGGCAACGGCAGGAAGACCGGGCCCGCCACCATTCGCGAACTCTACGACATGGCCAGCGTCACCACAAGTCAGCAGGCCGATCCTGTTGTATTCAAATAAGTTCTCCGGAGATGTGATGTGGTGTGTGGAAATGCGGTTGACACGACTGGAGGTGCGGAGAAAGGAGGTGATGAACGGATAAGGTAGAAATGGCATTTCTATGTTGTGTCGTGATTGTCGCTACGTAAGCGGCAATCGGTAGAGAAGCTCGAAAATGTACCATAGAAGAAAAGGAGTTCTAACGATGTGTACAAGAATTTCAGTTGCGATCGCAGTCGTATTGCTGGTGTGCTCGGTGGTTGGCGCGCAGGATATCCTGCCCGGCAGCGCCTGGCAGTATCAGGATTTCGTCGTCGGTGACCTGATGAACCCCGGCATAAGCAGCGTCCTGAACACCGTCCACGGGTCCGGCGCTTATGCTTTTGCCAACACGCAGCTCGATATCTGCAATTCGCAGAGCACGCCCGTCTGCCTCGCCCCCATTGGGATCATCGGCATGCCCGGTCAGATTTGCCAGGCCAATTGTCTGACGGCGGCAGGTCAGTGCCAGGATGGCTCGCTTCTCCAGCAGGCCGAGGCCGAAGGTGACTGCGCGATCATCGGCGTCAACGCCTTTCTGGATGCCGGTGGCGCGCAAGAGCAGACGATCGGCGCGAGCGTCTCTCCGAAGAGCCAGGGCCAGAGTCTGGGCATGGCGGCCGATCAGGTCCTGCTACGCTCCGACGGAGGCGGCGCCGGCTGGGCCATCAACGAGGCGGATTTGTTCCAGGTCCAGGCGGGCAAGAATGCCGCCGGAAGCGTACAGGAGAAATCGGGCATCTACGGGTACCAGAACGGGCAGGTCAGCGGGAACCCCGGCTCGACCGCCACACTGGCGACCAGCATGAACGCCTGTACGACGCAGGCTCAGGTTGTCTACTAAGACCGACTGCATCAGTTGATGCGCGGGGAGCCCTCAAGTGTCACACCCGAATGAAACCGAGGGCGGATAGCTTCAGGGCTCCCTTTCGTACGTTTTGCCTTGCCGGAGGAGGCCGAGAACTCCCAGGATCGGCAACATGAGGTTGGCAGAAAGCCGTTCCGCCTCGTTCGTGTGACAACAACACGGAAGTTCGGCAGAACCGGGCCCAAGGCAAAGTGTCAAGGAAAGGAGATTCGAGTATGCGCAGAGGATATATAGTCGCAACCGCGCTTGTCCTTCTGCTGGCATCCGGGACCTTCGCAGATGTCGATCAGGCCCAGCAATTCGTCGTCAACACGAGCAACGCCGGCTCTCTCAGCGGGGCTGCGGCCGGGGCCCTCGCAAGCACGAATATGGTGCCTGTGGTCAACGTGCAGCAAAGCAGCGACGGCGGGGACAACATTCAGCTCATCCAGACAACGGTGGGCGCGTTGTTCCAGGGCGGCGCTGCCAGCGGTCTCTGTGGTCTGTACGGATTCGACCAGGGGGCCTACGCCGGCGGCAGCCAGACGCAGGGAACAACCGGTTACTTCAACATCGGCTCCCAGGATCAGGGCTTCGACACGCTCCTGATGCAGGATGTATTCAATGTGGGCGGGTTGGGCTCGGCCACGGCGATACAGAACTTCACGGGTGGCGAGAACCAGATTATCTCGACTCCCTACGGAGTCAGCGCCAACATCCAGTGCCTCAGCATCGGTATGCTCGACGGCATCGGCACTCGAGCGATGAGCTTGATTCAAAGAGGTCTCACGATCCAACGGACTGCCGGTATCCGGTATTGAGGTACCGGTCCGGAAGGACAACACGCATCACGGGGTCGAAGGCCTTGCTTCGCGGCAGGCGACCCGGGGAGTCTCAGGGCTGCGCGGCTGTCCTATGCAGCGGCCTTGAGGCTCCTTTTACCTTCGCATCGGTGGAGGCACACTACGGGCCCTCCAGCGGTCGGGCTTTGACGGCGATCTGCTCTTTGAGCGTTTCGACCTCGGCCCGGAGCTGCTCGATCTCCCGCCTCAGCCGGGCGTTCTCGTTCATCACCGCGGCCGTGACGTCCTCGACCCGCGCGGCGATGCCGTCGCGCAGATCCTTCCGCAACGTCTCGTTCTGATTCTTATACTGCGCCAGCAGCTCGCCCTGCGCCTGGATCTTCTCGGCGTGCTCCTGGCGCAAGGTCTTGATCTGCGCTTCCTGGGCGGCGATCTGACCCTTGAGCTCGACGTTCTGCGCGGCCAGCAGTCGAGCCTGCTTCTCGTTGGGGGCCTGCTCCCGCTGGCAGCCCGCCGTCAGAGCCGCAACGAAAATGACACTCGCCGCCGGGAAAACCCACGCACATCTTCTGCTCGTCATACCGGCCTCCTTTCCAGCCAGTGGCGTCCTCAGCGCGCCGGACCGGTGAGAGCCGGCCGCCGTCGTATCATTGCTCGGTCTCCGGCCCGACCACGTCCTGGAGCTTGCGCAACTCTTGCTTGACCGCTCGAATCGTGTCGCGGAGATCCTTGTTGGCGGCCTTGAGCCTTTCCATTTCCGCCTGCAGGGTGGCCAGCTCCGCCTCTCGCTGCTTCAGAATATCGTTGTACTGGCGCTCGAGACTTCTGATCTCCGCCTCGTGGTCGGCGCGGGCGGTGTTGAGCTCGGCGCGGGCGGCCGTGAGGAGATTGGCCTGCTCCTCGCTCGCAACTGTTTTTTGCCGCTGCTCCGGTTGCTGACACCCCGCCGTCAACACAGCCAGTAACATCAGGCTCGTCGCTATCTTACGCATGGGTTTCATGCCCTCATCCTATCACGGAACCATATTTCGTCAAGATGGAACGCTACTCAAACAGTATTCCCAACCGCTCCTTCTGCGCCGCCTCGATGCGGCCGGGGTCCGTCCAGACCGCCAACGCCAGGCTCTGGCGGCAGCCGCAGCCCTCGTCCACCAGCGTCTCGCCGCCGGCCAGCAACGCCTGGACCAAGGCGAGGCAGTTGTCCGTGGCCGTCTGGAGGTTCGCGATGATCTCCTCCAGCAGCGTCTGCTTGCCCTTGGACGCATCGTGAGGCCGCCAGCAGTCGTAGTCGCTCACGAGCGCCACCAGAGCATAGCACATCTGCGCCTCGCGGGCGAGCTTCGCCTCGGGCATCGCCGTCATGCCGATCAGGTCGCCGCCCCAGGCCCGGTGCATCCGCGACTCGGCCCGCGTGGAAAACTGCGGACCCTCCATGCACACGTACGTCCCCTGCGGGTGAATCCGGATATCCAGCGGGTCGGCGGTCCGCAGCAGCGCCTGTCGCAGCCGCCCGCACGTCGGATCGGCCATCTCGCAGTGCACCGCCCCGTAGCCGCCGAAGAACGTCGGCGTCCGTTTGAACGTCTTGTCGATGAGCTGATCGACGATCACCAGATCGCCCGGCGCGATCTCGTCGCGCAGCGAGCCGACCGCCCCGCT
The DNA here is from genome assembly GCA_964415045.1 of uncultured Pirellulales bacterium. Lineage (GTDB taxonomy): Bacteria > Planctomycetota > Phycisphaerae > Sedimentisphaerales > Anaerobacaceae > CAYPZL01. The sequence continues at coordinate 9,619 of CAYPZL010000101.1, forward strand.
GGCGATCACCGCGCGGGCGCCGAGCTTCTTGAGCGCGAAGATATTGGCCGCATACGGGACCTCGCTCGGTGAGAGCGTATGCCCCGGCCCGTGCCGGCTCAGGAACGCGATCCGTCGCGCGCCCAGCGCGCCCACCATCACCGGACCGCTGGGAGCGCCGAACGGCGTCTCCACCTCGCGAAACTCCGATCCCGTCATCGCCGCCGCCAGCGCGTCACCCAGACCCGTGCCGCCAATGACGCCTACCAACTCATCTGCCATGCCTTTATGACCTCCTTTCATCAACAAGCCGCTATAGTAATAGCCTTTGCCCCCGCGGACAATTCCTTCCCGCCGAGAGACGGAGAATTCCGCCGTGTGTGAAAACATCCCGGCAGCGCCCGGAATTGGTTTGAACAATCCGGCCGGCGCTCCATACTAATAGGAAATCCGAAACCGTTGTTGGGAGCTATCGCGATATGGATCTGGTGATTACGGTCAAAGAGATCAAAGGGCACTGCCCCACGTACAAGGTCGGCGACACGTTCACGCTCAAGGCCGGCTACCAGCTCGTCAGCGACACCCCCGTCTGCATGCACGGCCTGGCCGCCCTGATGCCCTACTACAACGCCCTCCGCGTCTCCGAGCCCGCCCAGTGGGGACTCGACGGAAAAGAAGACAAATCCAAAGCCTACATCCACTGCCCCGACCCCTGCCAATACACCAGCGGAGGAACCGTGATCTTCGAAATCAGCAAGATAGGCTGACCCGCCGCCCCCCGCGCAGAAACCTACCTGCCAAAACGCGCGGCCAGACGCCCCTCCACCTCGTCGTGGGTCAGGGTCTTGGCATCTTCGACGTCGCGCTCGCCTCGCTCAATACATTCGAGAACATAAAGATGGTACTGGATATCCTCGAAGGTCGATTCCTCCGGCATACGCGATATCATTTCACTGGCCCTCTCCTTGATGCTCATAAGACACTCCTGACTGCAACAGACGATCCAGGGATATTGTACCACGACGGCCCCAGATAAGCCGAATAGACCCTCAGCAGCAGCGGGCCTCCGCCACACTCGCGCGTGGCTCCAATTCCTACGTCAGGTCTCCGAAAGGCTGCCCCCGATTCACGAAAATGCACCTCACACAGCTATTGGCGTCCTTCTATCAGATCTGGCAATTCCTCGTAGACCTCTTCAATAGGTTTCTGTATCGTTCGCAAGCGGCTGGTGCCAAATAGTCTCTTGTATCGTCCGCAGACCCACTCCATTGAATCGATGACAAGATACCCAGCGCGGCCTCGCTGCGCTCGGCCGCAACCAAAAACTCCGTTTCTAAGCCTTATCGTAACTACTGCAACGACAGGAGGTTACATTGATTTACGTCGAATCTTTGTCAAAAACTTAACGATGTTTGAGGTTAGTAGTCTAGCGTTCCGGTTGCTCTGAAAACCGATAGATAACGCTCGGCGGGCCTCCTCGTCTGCCTCTGGAAGTGAATATCCGATGATCACGACCAGTTCCGCGTCTAGGAGACGCTGCACGAAGTAGTCCCACTGGCTACGCAGTAGTTCGTACACCGGATCGCTATACTTGTAGTAGCTCGGTTCCAAGATCACGGGCTGCCCTCCCGTCTCGCCGTGCTGATACGCAGCCCACTTCTCATTCAAAGCGGGCTGACTGCCAAAGGGCAAATAGTGCAGGGAGTTGTTTTCATACCACCAGTTGATCCCTCCGTGTAACTTCAGGTACGTGCATCGTTGACTCCCGGAATACCAATTCTGGAGGTCAACAACGACCCTTGGGTTGCACCGATCAAAGGGGTGACTGCCGCCCGAGTAGTAGTAGGAGGCCTCGAATATGCAATCCCAATTGAAGGTTGCCCAAGTGCTCTGTTCAATGTTAGCGCGTGCGTGGCCAATGATCGGATTCAAGTAGCCAGCCTGTGTATTCTTGTGGTCGTAAACAGCCTTCTTGATCAGAACAAAAAGGTCTCTCTTGAAACGGTCGCTTTCTCCGTCCTCGGGGAGCATGGGCGGAGCGAACGCATAGGCGGGCTTCTCAAAATCGCGGACAAGAGTCAGTATCTCCTCGACAGACAACGTTTCGTTCGACGTATCCAAGGTGTGCCCGCGCGGTCGCCAGAACAAGCACGCTAACCGCGTCCGCAAAAACTCGTTCTCATTAAGGTAAGCACGCGCAGAATGGTCTTTGAACACATTCAAGAGTGTAGGCACGCCAAAGGGTGCGCTCGCACCAGCTCCAAGGATGAATACGGCCTTGTCCATTGTTTTCTCCCATCACGTGTTTAGAATCCGGTGTCCTTAACCGTAGACCTAGCGCGAGTGCAAAAGGAAACAGCGTCAGTTCCGCCTTCCGTGGCGCTAACCGTAGAACGCTATCACACATCGACGGGTATGTCATATCAACCATCGCTTACTCTACGCTTCTCACGGCACGGTAGTCTGCGAATCCATAGCCATATTGTAAGGTGAATGGGGCGGGAAGGCAAAGGGAATTGTCGTGAAAACCAAAGCGCTCCGGAGCGCGGCAGAAGGTAGCGAGTTTGAACCGCGAAAGACGCGGACTACGCGAAAAATGATTGGGGCTCCGCCCTTCGCGCGGTCGGCGCGTTTTCAATTCGAGGGACCGATCCAGGTGTCCTGTCGAACGGGCGTCGCTTCGGTGCGCGAAATTTGCCACCGGCGGGGCTTGCCTTCGCGTATTCCGCGTATTTCGCGGTTTTGAAAATCATTCCGTTACGCCTTTGCTGTAGCGTCCGCGCGTGTTGACGATTCGCTCGACCTCCAGTTTCGGGTAGTGCCCGAAGTTGACGAGAAGCCCAAGCTGGAAACCGGTCGCTTTGAGGTAGTTCTGCACCTGGGCGCGGTGCTCGTTCGCCAGCGCCTTGACAGCCTTGAGTTCGAGGATGATCTTCTCATAGCATACGAAGTCCGGCTCGTACCTGCCGCGTAACGGCGTCCCTTTGTACTCCAGCGCCAGCGGTTTCTGCGCGAGGAAGGGGACACCCTGAAGTCGCAGTTCGATTTCCACGCACTCCTGGTAGATCGCTTCCAGAAACCCACACCCTTTCTCCCGGTAGACCTCAAGACAAGCCCCGATGATCTTGTAGCTTTCTTGCCTGAATATGATCTCCGCTTTCATGGAACTGGAGTATAGAGCAATCACCTACCAAGCGAAAGCCATTTCCGTGCCGGGTCGCGGGCGAGAGACGTGGAAAATGGGAACCGCGAAATACGCGGAGTACGCGAAAAATGATTCGGGCTTCCCGCGTTCGGCGTGCTTTCGGTTCGACGGGTTAAGCCAGGTGTTCTATCGAACGGGCGTTGCTTCGTTACGCGGAGCGTGGCACCGGCCGGGCTTGCCTTCACGTATTCGGCGTATTTCGCGGTTCAAAAGCCGTTGCGGAGGGGTGTCTTGTTTTCTAAGATCGGGTCAGATGCGGCTGGGATTGCGGTGGGTTGGCCGCGGTTGTTGTTGAGATGTTGGGGATTGGCGAAGGGAGGCTGACGTGCGGGCGATCTTGAAGTTTTCGGGTGTCATGTGCTGCATCGGGGTGGGCGGCAACGCGGTGTTTTTTCTCCTGGGCGAGTCCGAACTGCTGACGGCGATGCTTGTCCTGTTCATTGTCGGGATTGTGCTGCTTGGCTTGGCGTCCATTCTCGATCGCCTCACGCGGATCGAGTTCCTTCTCAAGTCGTCCCGCGGTGACGGGACCGGCCGGGTCGAAACCGAGCTCGGCGATTTCGAGCTGCTCGGCGACGTCGAAGGCCAAGCCATGTGCGTCGGGTGCCGAAAAACGGCCCCCAGAGCGGGCCTGTACTACAACAAGGCGCTGGAGATCTACTACCATCCGCAATGCCTCGCCCGCGACCGCAGCACATAGCCGCCACCACCCTTTCATGGTCAGGCAAGCAGAAATCCCAATCGAATTCGCCCGGGGGAAAGTCTTCGCCCGGCCGGTGGAAAGCCGGGATTTTCCGCGCTTCGCGCAGGGTCCGGGCGATTGCGTGTTGCGGATTGGAGATTGGGGGTTCGCGGCAGGGAGCGTGGGAAATGTCAAACGAAGCCAATTTGCGGCGGGGCCGATTTGGGCGAACATTCCCAGGGACGAGGCGTTATGAATATGCTGCTCGAAACAATGTGGTCCGGACTCCCGCTGACACCGGCGTGGAGCGGCGGTTGCAAGCGCCGTCGGCCGGTTTACACGGGGCAGGTTTTGGGTATACTCTCGCTATGAGCAAGATTGACGAACATTCGGTGGGTCTGGTGGAGACCCGGACGATTCGGCTGATCGACGAAGACCGGCCGCTGCGGTTGGAGTCCGGCAAGACGCTGGGCCCCATTGACGTGGCCTACGAGACCTACGGGCAGCTCAACGAGGCCCGGGACAACGCGATCCTCATTTGCCACGCCCTCAGCGGCAACGCTCACGCGGCCGGCTATAATAGCCCCGACGACAAGAAGCCGGGCTGGTGGGACGGCATGGTCGGCCCGGGCAAGGGGATCGACACCGACAGGTATTTCGTCATCTGCTCGAACTTTCTCGGCGGCTGTGCGGGCACCACGGGACCGTCGTCGGTCAATCCCAAAACGGGCAAGCCCTACGGCCTGGATTTCCCCATCATCACCATCGCCGACATGGTCGAGGTCCAGAAACGGCTCCTCGAGGCACTGGGCGTCGACCACCTGCTGGCGGTCATCGGCGGGTCCATCGGCGGGATGCAGGTGCTCCAGTGGGCCATTTCCTATCCGGAGATGATCGACGCGGCCCTTCCCATCGCCACGACCGCCCATCTCGGCGCCCAATCCGTCGCCTTCGACGCCGTCGGCCGAAACGCCATCCTCGCCGACGCTGATTTTGCCGGCGGGCAGTACCACGACAGGGGCCAGCCCGGCCGGGGCCTGGGCATCGCCCGCATGATCGGGCATATCACCTACCTCTCGGAAGAAGGGATGAGGCGGAAGTTCGGGCGGGCGCTGCGGACCGCCGACAATTACAGCTACGATTTCAACTCCGAATTCGCCGTCGAGACCTACCTCGACCACCAGGGCCAGACCTTCGTCGAACGTTTCGACGCCAACAGCTACCTGTACATCACCAAGGCCTCGGATTACTTCGACCTGGAAAAGGACTTCGGCTCGCTGACGCAGGCCTTCGCCGGCGTCAAAAGCCGGTTCCTCGTCGTCAGCTTCAGCAGCGACTGGCTCTTCACGCCCGCCCAGTCGGAGGCGATGGTGGACGCCCTGATCGCCAACGGCAAGGACGTCAGCTACGTGGACATCGCCTCCAGCTACGGACACGACGCCTTTCTGCTCGAAAACGACACGCTCGGCTCGTTCATCCGGTGTTTTCTGGCCGCCACGCACGGCGATCCCGGGGCCGGGGACAGCTGTTGCCGGCGCGAGGTCCCCGCCTTGAGCCGATACGAGCAGGCCCACCGGGCCCGTGTGGACTACGAGCTCATCGAGTCGCTCATCGAGCCCGACAGCTCCGTGCTGGACGTCGGCTGCGGCGACGGCGAGCTGCTGGCCCGCCTGCGACGGGACAAGCGCATTGACGGAAGGGGCGTCGAGCTCAAGCAGGACCTGGTCCTCGGCTGCGTCTGCCGGAGCCTGTCGATCATTCAGCGCGATATCGAACGCGGGCTCGCCAGTTGCGCCGACAAGAGCTTCGATTACGTCATCCTCTCCCAGACCGTCCAGACGATCGAGGACCCCGAGAAGGTCTTCCGCGAGCTGCTGCGCATCGGGCGCCGGGTGATCGTCAGCTTTCCCAACTTCGCCTATTGGCGCTGCCGGCTCCAGCTCCTGCTCAAGGGCAAGGCTCCCGTCACGTCGCAGTTGCCCTTCCGCTGGTACCATTCGCCCAACATTCACTGCCTCTCGCTGAAGGATTTCGACGCCTTCTGCCGCAGGCTCGGCGTCACCGTGGAACGACGCATCCCGCTGGCCAAGACCCGACGCAGCCCCTTACGTTTCGGACCCAACCTCTTTGCCGAACAGGCCATTTACGTGGCCAGAAAGGATTAGCAGCATGCTTTGCGGAGACATCACCCATGGCCAAACTTGAACGCGTCGGGATCTCGCTGGACAAGAATCTGCTGGCCGACTTTGACAAGCTCATCGCCGGCCGGGGCTATCAGAGCCGCTCCGAGGCGATCCGCGACCTGGTCCGCCAGCAACTGAGCCAGGAGAAGCTCGCCCACCCCATGGCCGAGGCGGTCGCGGCCGTTTTCATCGTCTACGACCACCATTCTGCCAAATTGACCGAGAAGCTCATCGACCTGCAGCATTCGCACCTGCTGCACGCGATTTCCTCGCTGCACGTGCACCTGGACCGGCACGACTGCCTCGAGATCATCGTCCTTCGCGGACGCGTCAGCGAAATCAACAAGGTCGGCCAGAATATCCTCAGTATGAAGGGCGTCAAGCTCGGACGCGTCAACCTCGTCGCCACGTAGCCCATTTTCTCACGACCGCACCCAGAGAAATACTTGACAACCCGCCCCCTCGTGAGGTCTAATACAGCTTTCGGGCGATTAGCTCAGTTGGCTAGAGCGCACGGATCACACCCGTGAGGCCACAGGTTCGAGTCCTGTATCGCCCATTTTCATAAACCCTTACAAAAGCGAGTTTTACAGCCATCATATTGGCCTACCTGCGTTAATTCACGATTTAATCGCATTTTTCTTTGTGCCGTTTTTGTGCAGTTTCGAGCTTTCTGGGGCGTCCTCTGCTTCGCTTTTGGTCCCCGTTCGCTGCCAGCAAATCTAGTTCAGCTTTGTCGAATGCAAACCGTCCTGCGATCTTCTTGGGGTGCAGAGCCCCTTTCTTTATCAATCGGTATATCGCCTTGTCCGGCCTAGCCAATCCCAATCTGTCGAGCCCCAGATAGACGATTGCTTCACCCATCCAATAGATCGGCGCTCGCTCGAGTCTGGGATCCGTTTCCAGGTCTGTTGCCAAACGCGCAGATCGTGCGTCCCGCCCGCTCGCGTCTGGCGATTCGCACGTGGCCTCCAAACAGATTGTCTGGTTCTGGGATTCCATAGGTCCAAGCTATCATTGATCCAAGCAGTAGAACCTGCTTGTAGATGACGAGACGTAGCTCTTTCCGCGTTGTCGGTGTCGTACTTAGGAGAGGGATTATGAGGGACAACTCTTACGGACAAACGCGAAGCGTCATTCCTCCTTGCCATAGGCTGATACGCAATTACTGCCGATTTCACCCTCGTTCAGGCGAGCTGCAGGCCTGCAATGCGAACCGGGGTCGGAACTTTGTGATAGGCTCCGCCTCACGGCCTCGCGACGCTTTGGCTTGACCGTTGTGGCATGTGTGAGACTTCGGGCATAAAGGCCATAATGACCTGACGTCGTCGGCACCTTCCTACGGTTCAACCTGGGCAGTCCCATTACACGCTTCCTGCCAACTAGCGGCGGGGATCTAGACGCTGATTGCTGCACGCTATCGGTCCTATCCCGCTTCTCCTCACTCTCCTCCTTCTCCGGGGCATCCGAATGATTGCCTCTCTTGCCAATCATACCAGCACTCTCTTGGTTCTTCTTCTGTCCCCTCGGGCCAGTGCCGGTACTTGTCGCACTCTCGGCAGTCTTCTTCAGTCATGAGTTCATGGCACTCGGGGCAAATCTGGCTGCCGCTGACGATCCGGATTCCGGTGCGACCCCTGGGCCAGAACCGTCCGGCGCGGGATCGCATACCCAGGTGGGCCCGGCGGCCGGTCGCTCTGCCACGGCCCAAAGGGGAACGCGGGCGGCTGGGACCACGCGGCGCGCCACGGCCATCCGGCGCACGTTCTACCCAGCCGTCTTCGTTCGCCGTGCGCGGGTCTTCGAGCACGCTGGGGTCCTCCCCTGAACCCAGAAGCGCATCGATAGGTTCCTCAAAGAGCCCAGCGTCAAAGGCGGATAAGTCCGCGGCATCCAGGGGCATCTCAACCTCATCCGGTACCGGACCCGATCCCGGAACGATATCCGGCATACCTTCAATACTGGCCTCGACTTGGTCGAGCTGAAACGCCAGGTCGTCCATCTCTGGATGAGGACCGTGTAGGAGGGGATCCGTAAGACCAGACGGGTCCTCAATACTGCGTTCGATGGCATCAAGAAGTGGGTCGTCCAGGGGGTCAGACCCGTCAGGAACTCCGGGACTTTCGTGAGGATTCAAGGGATTTGCCATGTCACGTACCTCCTGATTCTGTTTGGCAATAGGGTCGGTGCTACTGCACCACGCGCTTCCAGTCGAAGTCTTCCGCTAGGCACTCGGTCGCGTCCAAGACTACGACGCAGTCCTGAAAGTCAGTTATGCCTTCGAATCTCTCGACCAGTACCCGGTGCAGAGACTTCTTCGTTCGCTTGTCGGGCGTGACGGCTACGACCCGGTCGATCCCGGAGGTGCCGACCTCCGCCAGGATGTTCTCGGCATCGTACTTCAGGTTGGTGCAGCAGATCTCGACAATGGTCCGCTGACCTGCCGGTCCCAGTACGAGAAGGTCCGGCTGGAGGCCCTGATCGCGGGCCACTGTGCTGTTGCGCTGCAACCGCCATCGCTGACAGGCAACGCCGATCCGCTTCTCCACCTCGCACAGCAGATATTCGTGGACAATGCCGGACTTGAACTTCTTGACCCGGATCTTGCGCTGCGACGCCCAGAGCAGACCCTTGTCGGTAGGCCGAAAGAATTTGCTCTTTCCGCCGAGGGTCTGCTCGACCTGACGGATCAGACCTCTGGCGTCGAGTTCGGCGCGGGCCCGAAATTCCCGGGCCCGGTCCATCCGCAGGATTTCACAGCGCTGTTCGATCAACTCGGCCGGCGCCTCGCAGATCCGCACCATTACCCGTAACGGGTCTCCGGCCAGATCGCTGGGAGTCAGGAGGGTAGTAGACACGCTCTCGCGGCCCGGCTCCACACCGGTGGTCCACCGACAGTCCCGCAGCATCTCCTCGGACCGTTGGTGCAACTCTGATTCATCGGGCTTAGATGGGTACTCCATCTCGGGGATCTCGACGGCAAAAGGCTCCGAATGCAGGGCGTAGTGTACCACGGCGCGGCGCAACGGCAGCTGGGCAATGTCTTTAACCTGCCAACGGTCCAACCCCATGGAGCTCTGCATCGACCGGATGCACCGGTCGTTGGGCAGCCGCATCACGGTCCGGCACGCGAGATTCGCCAGGATCGCCGGCGGCAGCTCACTGGGAACCTGGTCGCACAAGATCAGGGCGATGCCCCGCTTCCGCGCGGTTCGGAACACCCGGGACAGTAGACCCTCGCCGATATCCTGGCGGGACTGATCGCTGGCAAGCATGTGCGGCTCTTCGAGGATCACCATGTGAGGCCTATTAGCCGATGTTCCTTCCCGGAAGCGCATCAGCCACAACAGCAAGAATCCGACCAGCGTCTGCAAGGGCATTCCCACCAACTCGTGCAGCCGGAAGATGACGGACCGATGCGTGAGTTTCTGGAGTTGATCACTGGCACTGACAGCGGCGGTCTGCGCGAAGATGTCACTAAGCGTAACGAGACGGTTCACCAGACTCTCGGCGTACCCAGCACTGCGTGACTTGGGGCCGAAACGAATCCCTTTGAAGTACTCGGTGGCCTGTAGCAGCGACGGCCAGTGAGAGCCACCGGCCATGACCCCGTGGTGCTCCAAAAGCCGGGCGCCGCCTACGCGGAAGAGGTTTAGACTCCCGTCCCGCAGGTATGTCTCGCCCCGCAAAAGCAGGATTAGCTCATCGAGCCAGCCGATCGCGCTGATCCAATCTCCGGGCGGCTGAAAGAAGTTGAATCGCAGGTGCGCCGGCTCCAGGACGGCCAGTCGCCCGGAAGGCGCTGACGGTAGCAATCGCACGTACTCGTCCTCCAGATCAAAAATCCAGACCGGCCAGTCGGCTTCAACGGCTTGCCGGGCCAAATACATGGCCAAGGAGGTCTTGCCCACACCGGTGGTGCCAAAAATGCCTGTATGCTGCATGGTAACAGTCTCCGGTAGCCGAAGATCAACGTCGGCGACCTCGCCCCGCAGCGCTCGTCCGACGTGCAACGTGCCGGCGGGCAGTTCGCGTACCGGCATGAACGTCGGCGGGTTGTCCGGGTTGAAGCCCAGTTTGCGACAGCGGCGCTTCAAGAGGGTGCGGACGGTGCCTCGCATCCTGGAGTCCCGGAGATAGATGCAGACCAGGCGCTGGACCGCCGGGTCGTCGCGTCCCAAGAAGCGCACCATGATCTCAATGTCGTATGGTAGGTCCATGGTCTTTCCCATCCTTCTGAAGATGTCGCAGTACGGCTGGCCCTTCTTTGCCGCATGCGATTGCTCCCAGAGCGGCAAACAGCCAGGTCAGGTGCGGATACACCTGGCCGGTCGTGGCCATCACCCACGCCGCGGCCAGCAATCCCAGCCCGGCGCCCACTATCACGGAGATCAACAGCGCCCAGTGCCGGCCCACCCAGGGTCGCAACGGGCCGCACATCAACACGAGCAAGCCAAGTAGCAACAACAGCCTCATGTCAGCCTCCAGAATGAGCGCCAGTAATGGATCCACACGTGCCGGCGACAATAGGTCTTTTCCGCGAACGTGCGGCTATGCCTGGAACAGACGGCGGCCCCACAATGGACGCACAGTCGCAGGCAGCCTTCGGTGGAGCAGAGCACTTCACCGCCAATCTCCCAGCGCGGCCTCGCTGCGCTCGGCCGCAACCAAAGAGGGATAGAATGTAGCGT
>CAYPZL010000102.1:0-19798 GCA_964415045.1 uncultured Pirellulales bacterium
GACAATACCACCAAAAAAATCCTACTTCATGCACGCTTGCCGAAATGACACGGTTTCTTATGCAGAGGAGGGGATTTTGTCTTTGGGGGTGGGGCGGCGTTGGGATTGGGGGCGGGCTGGGGCGCCGTCGATTTCGCGGATGGGGGTGGGTGGTTCGGGGGGGGCGCCGGCGGCCTGGCAGCGGGTTTTTAGGTTGTCGAGGACGTTCATGAAGTTGATGTAGGAATCGTAGGGGGTCTCGTAGGGGTTGAAGTACTTGTGGACGTCTCCGTCGGCGAAGTACTTGGTGCACATGTAGTAGAAGTGGTCGGAGGTCTGGAGTCGTCGCCACTGGGCGAGGATCTCGGGGTCGCCGGTGGCCTTGACCATGCCCTTGAGCTGATAGAGGTCGTGGATCGCGTTGTGCTGCATGGGATTGCCGAGCCAGGCGGACAGGTCGCGCTCGGTGTCGGCCCAACTGACTAAGTGCGGGACATCGATGGTGCCGACGGGCTCATAGGCCGCAGCGACCTCGCTGGGGGTGCGAAAGTCGTTGTCGGGGTGCGTGAGGACCTCGCCAGGCAGGTGGCGGAGGAACTCGAAGATGCCGGTGTCTTCCCACTGGTGCTCGCCGAACGTCTCGTAGTCGATGAAGAGGTTGACGGTGTATCCGTCGCCGTTGACGGCGCTGACCCACTGGGCGAACTTGTCGGCGCTGAGCGGCCACTCGGCCCAGTCGCGATTCGAGAAGCGAAAGGCGATGTCGTCGCTGAGGCGATAATTCTTCAGGAGCAGCTTCAGCGGCGAGTCGTTGGGCGGGCGGTAGACGTAGTTGGGGCTGCGATAGCCGAGGACGTGGTCGGCCCCTTCGGCCAGGATGGCGTCGAAGCCGCCGATCTTCTCGACCAGGGCGGCGATCTCGTTGCTGTAGATCAGCTCGGTGTTGCGGAACACGCGCGGGGTTTGGCCGAAGAGCTTGCGGGTGATGTCCCCATGGGCGCGGACCTGCTCGGCGAACTCCTCGGGGCAATACAGGGCGCTGAGGCTGTGGTAATAGGTCTCGCCGAGGAACTCGACGCAGCCGGTCCGGGCTAATTGCTGGAAGCTCTCCAGGACCTCCGGGGCGTAGTCGCGGAGCTGTTCCAGGACCACGCCGGTAATGCTGTAGGAGACTTTGAAGCGGCCTTCGTGCCGCTCGATCAGCTCGAGCATGAGGCGGTTGGCGGGCAGATAGCACTTTCGCGCGACCTTCCGGCAGATCTCGCGGTTCTTGTCCTCGTCGAAGTAATGCTCGTCGGCGTCGAAGATCGTGTAGTGTCGCAGCCGGTACGGCTGGTGAACCTGAAAATAGAAACAAACTGATGCCATCTATACCTCCGTGTGGCCGGTTGCTCCTGTCCTTTGCAGGAGGTCGTGATAAATCCGGTTGATTCGCAGCGCCGACTCTTCCCAGCGGAATTTGAACGCTTCCATACGGCCCTCGGTGCGCAGGGTCTTCTGCAACGGCGCGTAGCGCAGGACCGCGACCATCTTGTTCGCCATCTCGTTGACGTCCCAGAAGTCCACCTTCAGGGCGTTGTGAAAGGCCTCGGCGATGCCGCTTTGCTTGCTCACCAGGACCGGGACGTTGTGCTCGAGGGCTTCGAGCGGGGCGATGCCGAACGGCTCGGAGACCGAGGGCATGACGTACAAATCCGCCATCTCGTAGGCCTTGTCCACCTCGTCGCCGCGCAGGAAGCGGGTGAAGAAGACGCGGTGGCCGATGCCAAGCTCGGCGGCCATCTCGATACTGCGGTAGAGCAGATCGCCGTCACCGGCCATGACGAACTTGACGTCCTCCATCTTGTCGAACACCTTTTGGGCCGCCTGCAGAAAGTACTCCGGGCCTTTTTGCCTGGTGATTCGGCCGAGGAAGAGGACGACCTTTTCCGGCCTGGCCGCTTGCGGCAGCGGCGGGGGCTCATGGCCGTGATCGTGGAACTCGATCCCGTTATACACGACCTCGATCTTCTCCGGTTCGACGCCGTAGCGGTTGACGATGATATTCTTCGTGTAGCGGCTGACCGCGATGACCTTGTCGGCGGCGGCCATGGCGTATCGCTCGATGTCGTAGACGTACTGGTTGACGTCCTGGCCGCTGCGGTCGAATTCGGTCGAGTGGACCTGCACGATCAGCGGCTTGCCGGTCTCGGCGGCCAGCGTCAGGGCGGCGGGAAACGTCATCCAGTCGTGGGCGTGGATCAGGTCGAACTCCTCGGCGCGGGCCACTTTCAGGACGCGCTCGGCGTAGAGCTGGACTTCGAGGCCGATGTCGGGGCCGTAGTTGCCGTCGGCGTCCCCGGATATTCCATCGGCCAGCAGGGCGGTCGCGGCGCGGCGCCGGCCGTTGCCGGCGGCCAGTCCCGGTCGGCCGTAGGGCGTCAGGGTCGAAGGGACGGCGCGGAAGCGGATGTGCCGGAAGCCCGCCTCGCATTCGGCGGAGGCGCCGATGACGGCCAGCGCCCCGGAAGCGGCGGTGCGGGGGGCGGCCGTGGCCCGGGGAAGGACGAAAATCACCGGCATGCCGAGGCGATCCATCGCTTTGGTGAGCCCGTAGCAGGCCGTACCGAGGCCGCCGCTGATGAACGGGGGAAACTCCCAGCCCAGCATGAGCGTCCTGATCTTCACCTGTCGTTCCTCCCTGAGCGGTACGGCCGGACTCAAAGCAGTGTTTTCTCGTGATGCAGCCGGATTTTTCCGCCTCGCGGGCGCCGGCGGCCGAATGGGTTCCTGACAACCGCCGCCGGGGCTGCTGAACTCAAAACTACCAGATTTATCACGTCGGTCAACGGGATTGTCCGAACATTCCCTCGCTCTTATGAGAAATTCACGTCGGGCCGGCCATCATGACGCGGATTGCGCTGATTTGCTGCTTTGCACTTTGCGGCCCGGCGCGTATATTGTGACGGAAATCAGGAAGACATGTGACACGGATTATGATGACGTTGCGTTTTGGAAGGAGAGAGACATGAGCGATGAGATCGTCAGGATTTTAGGTGCGGATGCGGATGAGTTGTTGAGCCACGAGTGCCGGACGGTGCCGAAGGAGATGCTGCATCTTCCCGGCCCGGCGTTCATCGACGAGGTGTTCTCGGCGACGGACCGGCCGCCGGCGGTGCTGCGGAACCTCCAGATGGTCTTCGATCACGGCCGGCTGGGCGGAACCGGCTACCTCTCGATTTTGCCGGTGGACCAGGGGATTGAGCATTCGGCGGGCGCCTCGTTCGCTCCCAACCCGATTTACTTCGACCCGGAGAACATCGTCAAGCTGGCCGTCGAGGGCCAATGCAACGCGGTTGCTTCGACCCTGGGCGTCCTGGGGGCCGTGGCGCGGCGGTACGCCCACAAGATCCCGTTTATCGTCAAGATCAATCACAACGAATTCCTGAGCTACCCGAATTCGTTCGATCAGAGGCTGTTTGCCTCGGTGGAGCAGGCGTTCAACCTCGGGGCGGTGGCGGTCGGGGCCACGGTATACTACGGCTCGGAGGAGTCACGACGGCAGATCGAGGAAGTCTCCGAGGCGTTCGAGCGGGCGCACGAGCTGGGGATGTTCACCGTGCTCTGGGCGTATCTGCGCAACAACGGGTTCAAGAAGGACGGAGTGGACTACAATACGTCCGCCGATTTGAGCGGGCAGGCCAACCATCTGGCGGTGACCATCGAGGCCGACATCGTCAAGCAGAAGCAGCCCACCTGCAACGGAGGCTACACGGCCGTCGATTTCGGCAAGACCCACCCGGGCGTCTACGAGAAGCTGACGTCGGAGCATCCCATCGACCTGACGCGGTACCAGTTGGTTAACTGCTACATGGGCCGGGTCCCGATGATCAATTCGGGCGGCCCCTCGGGCGACAACGACTTGCAGCAGGTGGTCAAGACGGCGGTGATCAACAAGCGCGCCGGCGGCACGGGCCTCATCACGGGCCGCAAAGCCTTCCAGAAGCCGATGGAAGAGGGCGTCGCCCTGCTGTCGGCGGTGCAGGACGTGTACTTGGCCAAAGAAATCGCCGTGGCCTGAGAGAGCGGTTTGTTCGGCGGGGCAGGACCAGGCGGATTGGCGCGTTCTGGGGCCTTTCCGGCGGGCGTATTGGCTGTATTTGGGCCCAAAAGCGATGAATTCGTTGCCTCGAATGTGGTGCTACTGCCAGTGGACGTGCAGGAGCGCCGATGATGAGGTCAAATGGCAAATCCCTGATTGCGCAGAGCCAGGAAGTCGATCCTGTCGGTACGGACGTGCACCGCATCCGAAATATTTATATCCCGTGTCCGACTACATTGGCGTAGAATTGGGTGGTTGTGTTTCAACGACGAAACCGTGATACCCGATTTGGGGGCCAGGCTCATGGATACGGTGATTCGTTTTGTGGAAGCTCTGGAGTTCTGGGGCTGGATCGCGATTGTCGTCGTTGCCGGTCTTAGCATCGAAGGCATCGTCACGGTCAAGCGCATGCAAATCAAGCATGCCGAGCGGATGGCGAAGATTGAGCATGGAATGGATCCAGGCAATGAAACCGAAGCTTACAAGAAGGATGAAGTATAGAGCTCCCCCCGATCCGGCACGCTGGGGTCAATGTCATCATCGTGCAGTAATCGCCTCGATCCACCACGCAATCGAGATTGATATCTCCATCCAGGGGTTCCCAATCCGGCTGCGACTGGGCTGCGGCGCAGTGATCGCTGTAAACATTGATCGTCAGGGTGTCAGTGCCCTGGTATTCGCCGTCATCGGCCTGCAGTTGCAGAACGTACTGACCCACCGCAGAGAGGGTAATGGTCGTGTCCAAGGCCGCAGGATCGGCAATCACAGCGTCGAGGTTATTGGGATCGTCTGGCTCGGAAACCACGGTCCAAACCGTGCTCGTAGGATCGGCATCGATCACAGCTCCGGCCAGTGCCACGTCTGCACTACCGTTGTCCAACCAGGTAAGTACATCTTCACCGGCCTCGACTTCGGGAGGTGTATTGTCTGCCAGGAAACTGAAAATGGGCCCCAAACGTGGATTGTCGTTGGGATCGTCACCGCCGAGATAGACATCGACGGCCCAATAGTACCGTGTCTTTGGTTGCACCTGCGCGACAACGGAAGTCACGTTCTGCTCGCTGACAAGCTGCATGGCGGCGATGGCTGCCGGATCGTTAAACTGTTTCAGGACCTCGTAGTCGTCGGTAAGGTAGACGTCAACCCGCACCGGCTGACCGGGCGTGCACGGATCAGGCAATGTCCAGCTCAGCACCACCTGGCCAGGGGACACGATACCACCGTCGGCCGGAGACGGATGAAGCTTGTGGACAGCCTTGACTATGGTTTCGTCATTGACGGCGTTGCCGGGTTCCAGCATGTCAAAGTTATCGGCAATGTTGATCGTTCCACCGGTCGATTGCTCTGCCGGGACAAGGGTTTGGCTTGTATTTTTGGCGGATGAGCCTAAGATAATAATCGTGTTTGATAGGATTATGCCGTGAGGCGTTCGTATTGTGGCACGATTGTTTGGAGGCTGACGCTATGTTTGAGACACTGGACAAGATGATGCTGGCGGGTCTTGGTGCGCTGTCGATGACCCGCGAACGCGCGGAGAAGGTTTTCGACGAGTACGTCAACAAGGGCCAAGCCGCCCGGGAGTCGCGCAGCGGGTTCGTCAAGGAAGTGATGGACGGCGCCGAGCGGACGCGGTCGGAGCTGGAGAAGCTGGTGTCCAGCCAGGTGCAGCAGACGGTGGACAGCCTCCAGTTGGCCAGCAAGGCCGACGTGCAGCGGCTGGAGCAGAAGCTGGACCAGTTGCTCGCGGCACGCGCGAAAGCGTAGCGGTCAGCGACGGTGCGTCGGTTGTATTTCAAGAGCCGTTTGCAGCGGTTGCGGCGTTATCGGCACATCATGGCCGTGCTGATGAAGTACGGCCTGGAGGAAGTGGCCGAGGCGTTCCGTTCGAGGGTCCTGGTACGCCTCGGGGAAAAGGCGGTGCCGCTGCGTGTCAAGCGGACTGCGGGGGGGCACAGCCGTCCGGTCCGGCTGCGATTAGCCCTGGAGGAGATGGGGCCGACCTTCATCAAGTTCGGGCAACTGTTGAGCACGCGGCCCGACCTCATTCCCGGCGAGTACATCCGCGAATTGGAGCATCTGCAGGACCAGGTCAAGCCCGATACGCCGGAGCGAATTCAGGCCGAGATCGAACGAGAATTGGACGGGAAGGTTCAGGATATCTTTGCCAGCTTCGAGATGACGCCGCTTGCTGCCGGCAGTATTGCCCAGGTCCATCGAGCCACGACCCGCGAAGGGCAGGACGTCGTCGTCAAAGTGCGTCGTTCCGGTATCGTCCAGGTCATCCAGGCCGAGTCGGAGATCCTGGAGGAGCTGGCAGGAATCCTCAAGATCACGCTGTTCGGGCACGAGACGATCGACCCTCGGCAAATGGTCAAGGAGTTTGCCGATGCCGTGGCGAAGGAAACCGATCTGGCCAATGAACGGCGCAACCTGTTGCGCTTTCGCCGGTGCTTCGCGGGCGATCCGACCGTGCACATCGCCGGCGTGTATGAAGAGTATTGCACCGCCGGCGTGCTGACGATGGAGTACATCGACGGCGTCAAGCCGGGCGATCCGGAACTCGTCAAGGCCCACGGCCTCGACTGCAAGGTCATCGCGCGGCGCAGTGCCGATTTCGTCCTGCACCAGATCTTCGATTTAGGCTTCTTCCACACAGACCCGCACCCGGGGAATTTCTTTCTGCTGCCCGACAACGTGGTCGCGCCCATCGACTTCGGCCAGGTGGCGCGGTTGTCGGCCCAGGACCGACGCATCTTCAACGAGATCGTGCTGGGCATCGTGGACGACGAGGCCGACCGCCTGGTCCGCAGCCTGGAGCGCGAAGGCATGCTCCACGAGCAGACCGATTTCGCCCGCTTGACGGCGGGCGCCGAGCAGCTCTTCGATTCGTTCCGCTACCTGCCTCTGCGGGACATCCCGTTCGGGCAGGTCGTCACCCAGACCTTCGATCTGTTTCGCTCGAATCACGTCCAGCCGCCGGCGCAATTCACGCTCATGCTCAAGGCCATGGCGACGGTGGAGTCCTTCGCGCGGTCGCTGGATTCCGAGTTCAACCTGATGGAGGCGCTCAAGCCGTACGCGCGGCGCGCCAGTCTGCGCGGCCTGGAGCCGAAGGAGATGTTCCGGCGCATGCGCCGGGTCGTGCAGGACGCCGGCGATTTGGCGTCGCGCCTGCCCGACGACGTGGACGTGATCCTGCGCAAATTCCGCCAGGGCAAATTCCAGGTCCGCGTGCACCACGAGCACCTGGAGAATCTGAGCAAGACGGTGGACAAGGGCTCCAACCGCATCAGTTTCGCGTTGATTATCGCGGCCCTTCTGGTCGCCTCCAGCATGTTGGTGCCCCAGGAAGGCACCGTGCTGGGGCTGTTTAGGCTGCAGTCGATGGGGATTTTCGGCTATGTCATCGCCGCCATCATCGGTGTCTGGCTCGTGCTGTCGATTATCCGCAGCGGCCGGCTGTAACGGGCGGCCGCGATGGAGACGAAAGTGTAGAGGAAAGGAAGTTGTCATGCGCTACATCAGAGCCGGTCTTGTCTTTGTTTTTGCCGCTACCTTCCTGAATTCGTGTCCGTCTGTGAAGGCGGAAGCGACACGCAAGGTCGTGGCATCTCTGCCGATGGGCCCGCTCGTGCGGCATCCGGAGAATCCTCGCTATTTCCAGAATTCCGCTACCGGGCAGCTCGTGTACCTGACCGGCTCGCACACCTGGGCCAACCTGGTGGACATGGGACCGGGCGATCCGCCGGCCCGTTTCGATTTCGAGGCGTACGTGGACTGGATGGCGAAGCTCGACCACAACTTCATGCGGCTCTGGACCTGGGAGCTGGTAACGTGGGACACGAAGGCCAACCGGCACGACAAGCTGCACACGGTTGGCCCGATGCCGTACGCCCGCACCGGGCCGGGCCTGGCCCTGGACGGCAAGCCGAAGTTCGACCTGACGAAATTCGATCCCGCCTACTTTGAGCGCCTGCGACGACGCGTCGCCACGGCTCGAAAGCGCGGAATCTACGTCTCGGTGATGCTCTTTGAAGGCTGGGGGCTGCAGTTCTCGCCCGGCGCGTGGGAAGGGCATCCGTTCCATCCGAAAAACAACATCAACGGCATCGATGGCGACGCCAACGGCGACGGAAAAGGCGTCGAGGTTCACGAGATGGGCAACAAGTCCGTCACGGCTCTTCAGGAAGCGTACGTTCGTAAAGTCATCGACACCGTCAACGAGTTCGACAACGTTCTCTACGAGATATCGAACGAGAACCACCCGCCGTCGACGCCGTGGCAGTACCACATGATTCGCTTCATCAAGGCGTGCGAGAAATCCAAGCCGCACCGGCATCCGGTCGGCATGACGTTTCAGTACAAAGGCGGCTCGAACCAGACGCTGTTCGACAGCCCGGCCGATTGGGTCTCTCCCAATCCGCAGGGAGGCTATCGCGACAATCCACCTTGTGCCGCCGGCCGCAAGGTCGTCATCACCGACACCGACCATCTCTGGGGCATCGGAGGCAACCAGGGGTGGGTCTGGAAGAGCTTCACCCGGGGTTACAATCCGATCTTCATGGACCCGTACGACGGCGTCGTCCTCGGCAAACGCTTCGATCCCAAGTGGGACCCGATTCGCCGCAGCCTGGGATACACGCTTCGTTACGCCCGGCGCATGGATCTGGCGGCGAGCAGGCCGACGACTAAGACGGCGTCCACGAAGTACTGCCTCGCCAATCCGGGGCGGCAATACCTCGTCTACAAACTTGCCGGCGAGCCCGCTTCTGTTGATGTCAACCTGCCGGTTGGAACCTTCACGTACGAGTGGTTCGATCCGACGGCCGGACGAGAGTCCGCGCGAGGCGAAATAACGGTCGTCGGCGGCCCGACCCGCTTCTCGTGCCCGATTCAGGGCGATGGTGTGCTTTTCGTGCAACGCAAGGCGGTCTTTCCCACGGAGCGGTGGGAGCAGGCGACGCCGGAGTCTCAGGGATTGGATGAGGCTCGGCTGGAGGCGGCCGTCGAATACCTGCGGGAAAATTCCGGCCCGGATGGTGTGAATGAGCTGCTCATCATTCGAAACGGGTACGTCGTCTGGAAAGGGCCGAAGGTCGACAAGGTCCACGGCATCTGGTCGTGTACGAAGTCCTTCACGAGCACCGTGCTGGGGCTCTTGATTGAAGAGGGCAAAGCGACCCTCGATACGCGGGCCAAAGACGTCGTTCCGGAGATGGCCCCGGCCTACCCGGACGTCACGTTACGGCACTTCACGACCATGACCAGCGGCTACCGCGCCGCCCGCGACGAGCCCCGCGGCGGGTACCGGCACGGACCCAGCCCCACGCCGTTCGATCCCTGCAGCGTGCCTCTGTTCCCACCGGGCACGCAATACGCTTACTGGGACTCGGCCATGAACCAGTTCGGCAACGTCCTGACCCGCATCGCCGGCGAGCCCATGGAAGACCTCTTCAAGCGCAGAATCGCCGACCCGATCGGCATGGACCCGGATGAATGGGACTGGGGCGATTTCGGCTCCATTGACGGTATCACCGTCAACGGCGGCTCGGGAAATTCGAACAACCACGTCTTCATCTCGGCCCGGCAGATGGCCCGTCTCGGCTATTTGTTCCTCAATCGCGGCAGGTGGGCCGGACGACAGCTTATCAGCCCCGAATGGGTGGCGCTGGCGACGAGGCCGCACGTGCCCGCGTCGCTGCCGCTCTGGCCCGACAGCGGGGCCGACGGGCGAGGCGTCTACGGCTTCAACTGGTGGGCCAACGGCAAGAATGCCGACGGCAGACGAAGATGGCCACACGCGCCCGCCGGCACGTATGCCGCCAGCGGTTACAACAACAATGACATGTTCATCATTCCCGCATGGAACATGGTGATTGTTCGCCTGGGTCTCGACCAGCGACAATCGAAGATCACGGACAGCACCTACAACCGTTTCCTTCAGAAGGTCGGTTTGGCCATGTGAAGTCCCCGCCTTCCGGCGGCGGACTATAATCCTTTGACGGATTCTGCGGGGCTCGCTATGATGAGTCCTGCCGTATGCCGGAAACATTTCATCCGGCCGAACAGGTTTGGTTGGGATCCGACCGCCGAATCGAGAGGTGACCTGCACAGGAAAGGGCGGCACCATGAGCAAGGCGCAATTCATGACTCTACTGTTTACCGTCGCACTGTTTCTCCTCGAGCCGGCGTTCGGGGCGGCTTTGTCACCCGACGTCGTCGTCGAAACGGTAGGCGCCGATGGCGGCATCTGCGTCGTCCTGGAGGGTCCCGATTGCCGCCACGCCGTGAGCATGGCCAGGGAGACGCAATTCCTCGTCTATACGCAGATGCGGGAAGGCGACGAATATCAGCGGGCCTGCCGCAAAGCGGACGAAGCCGGTTTCTACGGGAGCCGAATCTTCGTCGGACAGGGCGATCCGGGCAGGATTCAGATGGGTGACAACCTGGCCGACGCCGTGCTCGTGCCGGCGGGCCACCGCGGTACGCCCCGCAGCGAGTTGCTGCGCGTTCTGCGCCTGGGCGGAAAGCTCATCTTTGCCGACAGTGTCGTGACCAAGCCCTTTCCGAAGGGCGTCGATGATTGGAGCCATCCCTACCACGGCCCGGACAACAATCCGCAGTCTGCCGACAAAGTGGTCGTCGCACCGTACCTGACGCAGTTTCTGGCCGAGCCGCGCTACGCTCCGCTGCCCCAGGTGACGGTGGCCTCGGCGGGCCGCGTCTTCAAGGCCTTCGGCCACGTCGCCTTCAAGACGCGCGAGGAGCCATATCTCAACAAGCTCGTGGCCTTCAATGGCTACAACGGGACGATCCTGTGGCAGCGGGACCTGACCGAGGGCGTCATGATCCACCGCAACACCATGATCGCGACACCGAAGCGGCTCTACGTGGGCGACGACAAGTCCTGCAAACTCATCGACACCGCCACGGGCGAGCTGCTCGACGAGATCGTTCCACCCGTCGACGTTGCCGGCGGGACGTTCTGGAAATGGATGGCGCTGGAGAACGGCGTTTTGTACGCCCTGACGGGCGCGCAGGAACAGAGGGACCCGACGAAGCGGTGGCACCGGGACAAGCACGGCTGGCCCTGGGCGCCGATCTCCGAGGGTTTCAACCAGCCCGAGCAGCCGTGGGGATACGGGCGCAACGTCCTGGCCATCGACCCGGCGACAAAGAAGGTGCTCTGGAGTCATCGCGAGGCCGAGCCGATCGACGGGCGGGCCATCTGCATGAAAAACGGCCGGCTCTACATCTTCCGCTTCGGCGCCTATTTAGCCTGTCTCGATGCCCGGACCGGGACGCCGATCTGGCGCAGAACGCCCCAGGACGCACCGAAGCTGTTCGCATCGCTCGGCGAATACCAGAACCGCCAGGATTGGCGTACCAACTGGCGAACGACGTGCTATCTCAAGTGCAGTGACGAGGCCCTGTACTTCGCCGGCCCGCCGATTCGCAAGCTGCTGGCTGTTTCGACGAAGGACGGCGGCATCCTCTGGGAGAACCCGTACGACAATTTCCAGCTTGTCCTGCGGGACGACGGCCTTTACGGTCTCAGCGGGCAGATTGACAAACATCCGACCAAGAAGTTCGATCCCCTGACCGGCGAGGTCCTGGCGGAGATCGCGATGCACCGCCGCGCGTGCACTCGTCCGAACGGGTCGGCCGATGCGATTTTCTGCCGGGCCGAAGGTGGGTCCATCCGGCTCGACGCCGCTTCGAACCGCCCGCAGTGGGTTTCGCCGATGCGCCCGAACTGTCACGATGGCGTCACCGTCGCCAACGGGCTGCTGTACTGGTGGCCTTCGGTGTGCGATTGCCAGTTGACGCTGTACGGCATCACGAGCTTGGGGCCGGCCGGCGATTTCGATTTCACGCCTGCGGTTACGCAAGCCGCACGCCTCCAAAAGAGCAGTGACGCCGCCCCGGTTGCCCTGCCTGTCTCCGACGGCGACTGGCCTGCGTTCCGCGCCAACAGTACGTGCACAGCCACGGCGGCGGCTACCGTGCGAACGGAGCCGCGTTTGCTCTGGGAGGTGGACGCCGAAATCCCGTCGCCGCCCGGACTGGAGCGGATGACGGCCCCGGTCGCGGCCGGTGGTCTCGTGTTCGTCGGCGGTGCCGACGGCATCGTCCGCGCGATGAATGCCGGCAGCGGCGCCCTGGCCTGGAAGGCCTACACCGGCGGAGCGATCCGTATGCCGCCCACGATCTGGGAGGGACGCGCGTACGTCGGATCGGGTGACGGCTGGACGTACGCCTTGGAAGCGAAGACGGGCCGGTTGCTGTGGCGATTCCGCGCCGCTCCGGCCGAGCGGCGTATTCCCGTTTACGGCGTGCTCATGTCGAACTGGCCGGTGGCCAGCGGCGTGCTGGTGGCCGACGGCGTCGCGTATTTCGCCGCCGGGATCGCGAATTTCGACGGGACGTACGTCTACGCGTTGGACGCCCGCACGGGCGCGGTCAAGTGGCACAACAGCACCTCCGGCCATCTCGACCGCGACGCCCACACGGGCGTCAGCGTCCAGGGACATCTCTTGCTGCACGAGGGCAAGCTGTATTTGGCGGGCGGAACGTCGATTTCACCGGCGGTATACGATGCCGGGACCGGGCGCTGTCTGAACGACTCGGGGCAGTTGGCGCAATGCGTCTCGCGCAGCCCGCGCGGCTGGGAGCTGTCGATGCTCGCCGACCACGTCGTTGCCTGCGGAAAGCCGTTTTACGCTCATCCCGCGTACGATGTGTATGACAGAACGGTGTTCAGCAGGGTGTTCATGAGCTCGGTGCAGGATACCGCGATCGTGTGGGCCAGCGAGCAGAACGAGCAGCACGTCATGGGCTTGACGGACCTCGACCGGCGCGGACTGTCCCGCAAGCTCGACGACCCGGGCAACTGTTTCCACGTGAGCTGGGGCCGGCTGGCTCCGAAAGCGACGTCTCGTTGGAGCTTCGACTGTCGCAAGGCCGACGCCGTTGCCGTGTGCCGCAATGCGGTCGTCGTGGCCACCGAATCCAAGCTTGTGGCTTTGAATCCGGCCGACGGCAGCACGCTCTGGCAGCGTCCGCTGCCCAAGCCGGTCGTTCCCTGGGGGCTGGCGGTGGACCATGCGGGCAGGGTGATTGCCGGTTGCGTGGATGGCACGGTCCTTTGCTTTGGGGGGCAGCGCGTTCGGCAGGCGTCGCTGTGACGGTCGGCCGGCGGCCGCTTTGAGCCGGTTTTGAACAAGGACTGTTTTCGGGCCGTATCGACTCGCACGGAGAGAGCGTCTGGCTGAAAACCTATAGGAGTGGGTTCGCGTGATAAGATTGCGTTTTTCGCTGATAATCGTCTGGTGTGGCCTGCTGTTGCACCCGTGGCCGGCGTACGGCTGCCGGTACAACGTTCGCGAGGTGGGTTTCATAGACCTCGGCATCGAGCCGTACCATCTGTTTGGATACGTCGCTGAGGATACGCCGACGCAGGTCGTCACGGATTTGCAGAATGCGGTCGAAGCGACGCTTTTCAACACGAATATCCGGTTCGAGGTCGTCGCTGCCGATGCGGATGCGAATCATCCCGCCCTGAGCTACCTTGCGGGGCACAAGATTACGCGGACCCCGGCGGCGGTCCTCGTCTCGCCGGACGGCCAGTCGCGCCCGATTCTCACCGGCGCGCCCGTCGATTCTCTCGAGACCGCGCTGCCGGCGGCACTGGAGGCGATTCTCAGCTCGCCCACGCGCGAGGAACTTCTGGAGAAGGCTGCTGATGGCTACGGGGTAGTGCTCCTGATGGAAGGGCCCGATGCCCAGAGCAACACGGAGGCCCGCACGGCCATCACGACGGCGATGGGCCGCATCGAGGAGCAGTTGGAGTTTCTGCCCAAGCCCATCGCCCGCGGTCCCGAGCTTGTCGTCGTGGACCGGCAATCGCTGTCGCGCGAGGAGGTACTGCTGTGGAGCATGGGTCTGGAGCCCGAAGATGTCAACGCGCCTCATGCGGCGGTCTTCTACGGTCGCGGACGCTGGATCGGGCCCATGTTCAAGGGAGAGTTGATCCACGAGGATCACCTGACCGAGCTTCTGTTCATCATCGGCGCCGACTGCGAGTGCGGCCTGGACCATCGGTGGCTGCAGGGCACGATGCTGCCCGCCCGCTGGGACGAGGCACTGCAGGCCAAGGCGGCCGAAAGCCTGGGATTCGATCCGGAGAATCCCATGATCAAGATGGAGATGATCTCCATCGTCCGGCGCGGCATGGGCGGCTACGCGTACGCCGGTGCGGGCGCGCCGTTTGGCTACCGCGAGATGGAGGTGGGAGAGGAGATCGCCGACCCGTGCGTGGCCCAGGTCGGTAGCGTGGCGGAGGCGAATGTCGTATCCGCGGAAGATGTGTCCCCGGTGCCGGTAGCTCGACCGCAGCCGGCGGCGGTTCGCGAACCGGTGATCCTCGACGACGACGGATCGGAGATCGGTCTGCTGGCCGCGTCTCTGGGAGGGATGCTGGTGCTGGTTGGCATCGCATCATGTGTGATCATTTTGAGGGCGAAGAAGGCATGATGCGATTTCGTTTCCCGCAGTTACTCTGTTTGCTGGTGGTCCTGGTTCATCCCGCGTTTTGCCAGGACTGGCCGACGTACATGCACGACAACGCCAGGAGCGGGGCGGCACAGGCATCGCTTGAATTGCCGCTGCGTTCGCAGTGGACGTTCGAGCCGCAACAGCCGCCGGCGCCGGCCTGGCCTGGCCCGGCCAGGCAGGACTACTACCACCGCCATTACGACCTGCGGGCTACGGTGGCCTACGACCGGGCCTTCCATGTCGTGGGAGCGGGCGAATCCATCTACTTCGCCTCTTCCGCAGAGGACAAAGTCTATGCGCTGGACGCGGCAACGGGACAGGTCCGCTGGACCTTCTTCACGGAAGGCCCCGTGCGTTTCGCGCCGGTCCTGTGGGGCGGGAACCTCTACGTCGGCTCCGACGACGGCTGCGTGTACTGCCTGTCCGCCACCGACGGTTCCTTGCAGTGGAAGCGCAGAATCGCACCGGAGCATCGCCTGATTCCGGGAAACGGACGTATGATCTCCTTGTGGCCCATCCGTACGGGGATCGTGGTGGACGACGGTGTCCTGTACTGCACGGCCGGTCTGTTCCCCGTCCAGGGGACGTACCTGGCCGCGCTCGAGGCGCGAACCGGGGCCGTGCAATTCAGACGAAAGATCGACATCTCCCCGCAAGGCTATATGCTCGCTTCCGCCCGGCGTCTGTATGTCCCGACCGGGCGCACGAATCCCGTCATCTACACGCGCGACACTGGCCAACAGGAGGGGCAGCTCTCCAGTGCCGGAGGTGCCTATGCCCTTTTGACGGACGATATCCTGGTCACGGGTCCGGGACGCGGCGCCAAAGAGCTGCATGCCGACGACCCGCAGGCGAAAGACACCATCGCCACGTTCGGCGGCCTGCGCATGCTGGTCTCGGGGTCGGTGGCGTACATGCAATCGGAGAGGCAACTGGCCGCGTTCGATCGAGGCCGGTACTTTCAGCTTTCCCGAGAGCGTCGGGACCTGCAGCGCCGGCGCGGCGCCGCCCAGCAGTCGCTCAAGAAGATCAAAGCCGGCACGCCCGAAGCGAAGCGCGTGCAGTCGCAGATAGCAGATTTCGATGCCGGGATCGCGCGTCTGGACGGGCAGTTGAAGGACTGCTATCTCTGGACGGTCGAGTGCGCGTATCCGCATGCGATGATCGTGGCGGGTAAGACGCTCTTTGTGGGGGGGCAGGACCGTATCGCCGCGGTTGACAGTGGCAGCGGCGCGGTGGTCTGGACGGCCGACGTGAAAGGCAAGGCGTGCGGGCTGGCTGTTGTGAACGGATCGCTGCTGGTCAGTACGGATGCGGGACGCATCCATTGCTTTGGCCATTCGGGGACCGATGCGCTCACGACGATTGCCGAGACCCCTTCACCCGGATGCCCTTATCCGCAGGATGCCTTGACGAAACGCTATGAAGATGCCGCGGATTATATCGTGGGCCGTTTGCCTTGCGAGGTGGGATATTGCCTGGTTCTGGACAGCGGCGAAGGGCGTCTGGCCTACGAATTGGCACGACGGACGCAGCTCAAGGTAATCGGCGTCGAGTTGGATGCGGAGAAGGCCGAGAAGGCGCGCCGGCTGCTTGATAAGGCCGGCCTCTCGGGCCGCGTCGCCATCCATCATTGCACTTCTTCGGACTTGCCATTCACAAGCTTCTTCGCCAACGTGGTGGTCTCCGATGCGATGCTCGGCGCGGGCAAACGTCCCGACCGCCTGGATGAGATCTCCCGGCTCGTGCGACCGTATGGAGGAGTGCTCCTTCTGGCCGAACCTGCGAAATCCGGTTCCGAAAGCGATATGCAGCAATGGGCACAGAATGTCTTGCCGGGCTGGCACGTTGAGAGCAGAAGCGGTCTGACCTGGGGTGTGTATCGCCGGGGCCGGCCCGAAAACGCCGGTGAATGGACGCATACCTATGCCGAGCCGGGCAACAGCGCGTGCAGCGGAGACAAAATCGTTAAGGGCCCCCTGACCCTGCAGTGGTTCGGCGAGCCGGGGCCCCGGGACATGATCGACCGCCATCACCGCAACGTTCCGCCCCTCTTCAAGGATGGAAGGCTCTTTGTCCCGGGCGACTGTGTCGTCTTCGCGGTCGACGCCTACAACGGCACGATTCTCTGGAAGCGCGAGGTGCCCGATTCACGGCGGTTGGGCGTCTTCCTGGACGGCAGCAATATGATCGTCGATGAGCGTTGTCTCTATGTCGCCGTCGGAGACCAGTGCCGCGCTTACGATGTCACGACCGGCAGACCGGCAAAGGTTTTTCGCATGGTACAGCCCGCCGGGGGCGAGCCGCGCAAGTGGGGTTACCTGGCTTGCCAGAACTCGATTCTCTTTGGCTCCGGCTGTCGGCCGGACGCTTCGTATACCGAGACCAGCTACGATGCCGACTTGGCCTTGTGGTACCGGGACATGAAGGTCGTGACGAGCGATTATCTTTTTGCCCGGGACAAAGAGGGCGGCGCGCCGCTCTGGACCTATCGGGACGGTCTGATTCTCAACACGACCCTTGCGCTTGGGGACGGGCGAATCTACTTTGTCGAGACGCACAGCCCCGCGGCCCTGGCCGAAAAGACCGGGCGGCTGCCGATCAAGACGCTGTTTCAAGGCGACCGGCAGTATCTCGTGGCGTTGCAACAGAAAACCGGACGTGTGGTATTCAAGCAGAAGATCGACGTGACTCATTTTGAGGAGCCGGTTTATCTGAACTTCGGACGGGGCGTGTTGTTGTTGAGCGGTTCGCGCCTTGCGGGCAAGTCGATAGAGTATTATTATGACGCCTTTGACGCGGAAACCGGGGCCGATCTGTGGCACGCCGGCCATGACTCCGGCCTGGCGATCGATGGCGGGCACGGAGAGTACAACCGGCATCCCACGATCGTGGGTGACGTTGTGTACGCCTGGCCCTATGCGTACGCTCTGAGCAGCGGTGAGAGAATCGAGGATTGGAAATTCAATCGTCGCGGGCACGGCTGCGGCGGTGTCTCGGCATCGGCGCAGTGCCTGTTCTGGCGGGGCGGGAATCCGTGGATGTACGATCTCGGGCCCCACGGAGGGCCGGCACGGATCAACGCCGTGAGCCGGCCCGGATGCTGGATCAACATGATCCCGGCTGGCGGGCTCGTGCTTATCCCGGAGGCCAGCTCCGGCTGCACATGCGGTTTTCCCGTGCAGACGTCGCTGGCGTACATACCGCAGAGCAGCCTGAAATGAGCGCCGGCATGCAGCCGGATTTGGAGAAACACGAGGTTCGGTGGCAGCAATGATGGGTATCGCGAAATTGATTGTGAAAGAGCTGTGGCATCGGAAGGTGAACTTCCTTCTCGGCGTTCTGGCCGTGACGACCGCGGTGGCGTTCTTCGTGGCGTTCCACACGGCCGCCCGGGCCTCCGAGCGGGAGACCGCCCGGCTGATGCTGTCCATGGGCTACAACCTGCACGTCATCGCCGGAGAGGCGGACGTGGGCGGTTATCTCCTGACCGGCGTTCCCGACCAGACCATGCCCCAGGAGTACTTGGACAAGCTCGCCTCGCAGAAGAAGATCTCCTATAACCACCTGCTGGCGACGCTCGATGGGAAGATCGATTGGCGCGGCATGCAGATCATCCTTACCGGGATTGCCCCGGAGGTGTGTCCCCCCGGTCAAAAGAAGCCGCCGATGGTCTTTGAAATCAAGTCGGGCACCGCCTACGTGGGTCACCAAATCGCCGAGCGGTTCCAGATCGAAAAGGGGCAAACCATCGTTCTCGGCGGCAAGTCCCTGAAGGTCGAGCGCTGCTTAGCCGAATCGGGCGGTGTGGACGACGTTCGCATCCAGTGCAGCCTCAGCGACGCGCAGGAGATTCTGAATCTGCCCGGCCGGCTCAGCGAAATCCAGGCCGTCGATTGTCTGTGCTACCTCGAGGACGGCGATCCCGTGGCGATCCTGCGGAAGCAGATCGGCGAGATTCTCCCCGGCGCGCAGGTCTTGCAGGTCAAATCGCTGGCCGAGGCCCGGGCCAAACAGCGGCAGATGATCCGCAAAACCTTTGCGGTGATGATCCCGTTCGTGGTGATTGCCTGCGGCGTCTGGATCGGCGTGCTGGCGATCATGAACGTCCGCGACCGGCAGCAGGAAATCGGCCTGCTGCGGGCGCTGGGCTACAACGCGGGGCCCATCATGTTCCTGTTCGTGGGCAAGGCCGTGCTGACCGGCGTGTTAGGCGCAGTCGCGGGTTTCGCCGTGGGGACGGTCCTGGGCCTTGAATTCGGGCCCAACATCTTTAAGATCACGGCCCAGACCATGCTGCGGCCGGAATGGTCCATCTTCGTCCAGGCCTGCGTTCTGGCGCCGCTGTTCGCGGTCGTCGCCGGCTTCGTGCCGACGATGATTGCTGTGACGTATGATCCCGCCGCAACATTGAGAGAAGAGTAGAGATGATCGTCGTTGAAGATCTTGCCAAGACATACCAGACACGAGGCGGCCGCGTCGAGGCGCTCAGTCAAATCAATTTCCAGATCGACCCCGGCGAGTTCGTCGTCCTGTGCGGGCCCAGCGGCAGCGGCAAAACGACGCTGCTGATGACGATCGCGGCCATGCTCCGGCCGACCAGCGGAGCGGTCTACCTCGGCCGGCAAAATATCTACGAAATGAGCGGCCGGGGACGAGCCGCCTTTCGCGCCGACAACATCGGCTTCGTCTTTCAAATGTTCCACCTCGTACCCTATTTGAACGTGCTGGAAAACGTCCTGGTCGCCGCCGGCGCCGTCGGCAAGAAGGACGCCAGGGCCCGCGCGGAACAACTTCTGGAGCGATTAGGCTTGCAGCCGCGCGCCTGGCACAGGCCCGCCGAGCTCAGCGCGGGAGAGAAACAGCGCGCCGCCATCGCCCGGGCGCTGCTCAATGAGCCCAGGCTCATCCTCGCCGATGAGCCGACGGGCAATCTCGATCCGGAGAATGCGACCTCGGTCCTAAGCCACCTGCGCGATTTCCAGAGTGACGGCGGGACCGTGGTTGTCGCGACCCACGGCCCCGCCGCGAAGCAGTTCGCCACCCGCACGGTGTATCTCGACGGTGGCAGGCTTGCGAAGCTCTGCTGACTCTGAGCCGGCCTGGGTCATTGCGCCGAGCGTCTGGCCTGAACATAAATCTGTAATCCACCGGCTATGCCGGTGAGAATTGAAAAGGCTC
>CAYPZL010000103.1:0-19697 GCA_964415045.1 uncultured Pirellulales bacterium
GCGACTCCTGGTGGCCGCATGAAAACCAATACAAAAATCAGTCAACTTGAGTATGTAATAGAATACAATAATCCAGGGAGGGTGAAAGTAGCAAGGCCGGATCATCACAATTTCTTGAGTTTGGATCAGAGAGCATTCTCCCTGAGAGGCGTAACCCGCGTGGCCTGCCGTCGCGCCCGCTGGCCGGGAGGGGAGGTTATTTCTGGTAGTAGCCGATGATGCGGGCGATTTCGCTGCGGAGGTTTCGGTGGTGGACGATCATGTCGACGAAGCCGTGTTCGAGCATGAACTCGGCGGTCTGGAAACCTCCGGGCAACTCGACCTTGACGGTCTCGGCCCGTCGTCGGAGCGCCGGCGCGCGAGGCCGACACTCGAAACCGCTACGTTGATATCGAGTGATTTGCAGACAATACATCGTGAACGACATGGGTCTTGCGAGTATTTTAGGGGCAGTATTGTGGGGCTTTCGCTCTATGGCTGCGCGTGGTCTGATGGTTGATTCGGTGCCGTTGCACCGGTTTCGGATGAAGGTTGTTCGGTCGAGGTTTTCGATGAATGGGATCGTGATGAATCTACGCGTTGTAACGTTGCTCTGTCTCAGTGGCTTCGGGCCGTCGGTCTCGGCGCAGGATCTGTCGTTTGGCGATCCGGCCCGGTTGTCGCGGCCGGTGGGAGCGCCGGGGTATCCGTCGCGGGCGGGCGACCTGGATGCGTTGCCGGGTTTTCGGGATCCACCGGCCGGCTATGGCGAAGTTCCGTTCTGGTGGTGGACGGGCGACCCGCTTGACAAGGATCGGCTGCTCTGGCAGATTGAGCAACTCCACGAGAAGGACATTCCAGGGATGCAGGTGAACTACGCTCATCAGGACACGCCCGGTTGGCTGACGTACCCGGCCGAGCCGGAGCTTTTCTCCGAGGCCTGGTGGGACGTCTGGCGGTTTGTCGCCGACGAATGCAGCAAACGAGGGATGGCCATCGGCCTGAGCGGCTACACCATTGACTGGCCCAACGGCCGCAGTCTGATCAGTCGCACGATCTATGGCGACCCGGAGATCCAGGGACGGGAAATCAAGGTGGCCCACCGGGCCCGCGTCTCGGCCGGCGCTTCGGTTGCGCTGCCGTTGCCGCCGGACGTCATCGGCGTGCGCGCCTACCGGCTCAACGGAGACGTCGTCGAACCCGGCGGGATCGACCTGGCGCCTTTCGTTCGGGACGGACATCTGGCCTGGACCGCCTCGCCGGGTGAATGGGAAGTCTGGGTTTTCACCGCCGGTCGCAAGGCCGGGACCCTCAATCCCATGCACCCCCAGGCCGGACAGCGGGTCATCGCCGGGTTCTTCCAGCGATTTCAGGACCATGCCTCCGGCCGGTCCGCCGCCGGACTGAATTACTTCTTTCACGACGAATTGCAGTTCGGCGTCGGCGACAACATCTGGACGGACGATTTCAACGAGGTCTTTCGCCGTCGCAAGGGCTACGACGTCTTCGAAGTGCTGCCGGCCTTGTTTGCGGACATGGGACCGGTGACGCCGAAAGCCCGGCTCGACTTCATGGACGTGCGAGTGCAACTGGCCGAAGAGCGGTACTTTCGTCCCATTTTCGACTGGCACTGGCAGCGCGGCAAGATCTATGGCTGCGACCAGGGAGGCCGCGGCCGTGCACCGCAGGAGTTCGGCGACTATGTCCGGGCCGTCCGCTGGTACACCGCGCCGGGCCATGACACCCCCGGCGGCAGGGCCGATCTGATCAAGGGCAAGGTCTCCAGCTCCATCGCCCATCTGTACCAGCGGCCGCGCGTCTGGCTGGAGGGCTATCACAGCTTCGGCTGGGGCGCCACGCCCGAACAACTGATGTTCGCCACGCGTGAGAACTATCTCTATGGCTGCACCCTTTTGAACCTGCACGGACTCTACTACACCACACACGGCGGGTTCTGGGAGTGGGCGCCGCCCTGTTACCATTTCCGCATGCCGTACTGGGAGCATATGGATGTCTTCCTAAAGTACTTCCAACGTCTATCGTATTTGCTCAGCCAGGGCGTGCATCAGAGCGAGATTGCCGTGATGTATCCGGTCAGTCCGCATCAGGCTCACATGGACGGCGCGAAGGCAACGAAGACCGCTTTCGCCGCCGGTGAGAAGCTCTTCCGAAATGGCTATGACTTCATTTTCATGGATCACCAATCGCTCGCCCGCGCGGAGATTCGCGACGGCAAGCTCCATGTCTCCGATGCAGACTACCGCGTGCTGGTACTGCCGGCGATGCGCGCGGTCCGCTGGTCCACGCTGGCAAAGGCGCGGCAGTTCTTCCGCGCCGGCGGCATCGTGATTGCCATCGACCTGCTGCCCGAGGCGAGCGACCGCGCCGGGAGCAACGATCCTCAACTCGATGCGGCGGTCGAGGAACTCTTCGGAGCCACGGCCGCCGCGACGGGCCAAGCCGTCCGCAGGCAAACCAGTCCGGCTTCCGGCATGGGACTCTGGGTCCGCGATGCGGATCAACTGGTGGCGGAAATCGGTACGCTGCTCCCGCGTGACGTTCAGGCGGACAAGCCCGTTCGTGCCCTGCATCGCAGGATCGGGCCGCGTGACGTGTACCTGGTGATGGATGCGCCCAAAGGGTCCGACTGCCTCTTTCGCGCGCGGGGCCGGGCGGAGTTGTGGGACCCGTGGACGGGCGAGAATCGTCCGCTGCACGTACTGTCGCAGACCGCCGACGGCACGAAGGTCCGCATGCCCCTGGAGGGCTACGAAGCCCAGGTGATCGTCTTTAGCCCGGGTCGACCGACGGCGGCGGTTCGGGAGACCGATCTCGATGAGGTGACGGACGTACATGTTAGCGATGGCGCGGTCACAGTCACTGGCTTTGCCTCGACGCCGGGGCGAAAGACGGCTTCCGTTCAGGTGGAAGAAAAATCCGTTACCGTCTCGGGACGGGCACCGAAGCCGCCGGCGTCGGTCGTGCTGGATGGGCCCTGGGACTTTGAGCTCAAGCCCACGCTCGACAACCGCTGGGGGGATTTTCGCTTGCCGGTCACAGATCGGGTGATCGGCCCGGAGGCGCGCATTTTCCGATACGCGCAGGAAGATGCGGCCCATCCCGGATGGAAAAGCCCCGACTTTGACGATTCGTCGTGGCCCCAGGTGACGTATGGTTTCGGGCCGAAGTTCTGGAAACTGGGACCGCTGGGCGGCGACGTGGATCCCTCGGAATTGGAGGCGGCCCTGGCCGAACGAAAGAGGTTGGATGTCTCCACGCCCGTCCGGATCGCGGGCAAAGAGTATTCCTGGAAACCGTATGCCTTCTCCTGGCGGTGGGGGATCGAAGGCGACCCGGGACACCAGGGCTACCACGGCCTCAAGGAAAATGTCACCGACGATTTCATCGCCCTGGGCCGGCCGAAACGCGGGCACAATGAGACGCTGTACGTCGCGGAGGAAGCCGGCACGCGGTATTATCTCTGGACCTCCGTGGTCGCGGCCGCTGATATAGAGGCCAGAGCCGTCGCCGGCGGGCTCAAACCGACGGCGGTATACGTCAACGGCGAACCCCTGGCGGGCCCGGGCGCGAGGGTCACGCTCAGGATGGGCGCCAATCCGCTGCTGTTGCGCTTCGATGAGCCGGGGCGGGGGCACTTCGTACTGGAGAAAATCGGGGCGCCGGAACCCGCGGCGCGAACGCCACTGGCGATGGGCTGGTACGACCGGCCCGGTGCTCTGGCGTATGACGTTCGTGCGGCCGACGCGAGGCCCGTCGGTTGGTACCGTTTTACCGCCGCGCCGGGATTCCGGGCGATGACCGTGACCTGTCACGGCGTGGCGCAGGGCTGGGCCGAGGGCCGGCCGCTGCGCGTGGAGAGACAGCAGGAATTGGCGTCCGGAGCGATGCAGTATCGCATGACCCTGGGCCGGCCGATTCCCGGCAGGGCCCGGGTCGCCCTTCGTATCGAGCAGCGGCGCGGCTTCTACGGCGGCTCGACGCTGCCCGAACCGGTCAAACTCGAATGCGGGCCGGGACGAATGGCCACGGGAGACTGGTCGCAGGGCAGCGCGCTGGAATGCTACTCCGGCGGCGCCTGGTATCGCAAGACGGTGACGCTGGCGCCGGCACAGGTGCAGGGCCGCGTCTTGCTGGACCTCGGTGATGTCGTGGCTACGGCCGAGGTCTGGGTCAACGGCCGAAAATCGGGCGTCTGCGTGGCGCCGCCGTGGACGGTGGATATCTCCGCCCTGGTCCGGGCGGGAGACAACCGCATCGAGATTCTGGTCTACAACACGCTGGCCAATCACTACCTGACGATCCCGACCCGTTATCGCGGGCCGCTGCGCTGCGGCCTGCTGGGTCCGGTCACGATCCAGACCGAT
This sequence comes from uncultured Pirellulales bacterium, assembly GCA_964415045.1. Classification (GTDB taxonomy): domain Bacteria; phylum Planctomycetota; class Phycisphaerae; order Sedimentisphaerales; family Anaerobacaceae; genus CAYPZL01. Next base: position 4,365 of record CAYPZL010000103.1, read on the forward strand.
CCGACGGTGAAGCTGACCGGCCGGCTTTGATCCCTGGTGTGCGTCGAGCCGCTCCATGCTCCGTGCAGGGATGAATCCGAATGAGAAACAGGAGGCAAAGAGAATATGTTGCAGAGAAAGCCATTTTCGTGGCCCCTGAGATGCATGCTGATTCTCGCATGGGCAGGGGCCGGCGCATCGGCGTCACAAGAGGCTGATGCACTGGTCAAGGCCCTGTCCGGTAGCGAGGCCGGCCGGGTGCGAGAAGCGCGCCTGAACCAATGGTGGCGGAACGCCAAGTTCGGCTTGTTCATCCACTGGGGTCCGGCCAGCCTCAGCGGCGCGGAAATCAGTTGGGGCATGAAGGATCGCATCGAAGGCGGGGCCGCGTACCAGAGGGTCGAACGCGACGTCTACATGAACCTCTACCGGCAGTTCAATCCCGTCAAGTTCGATGCCGACGCGTGGATGCGCCTGGCGAAAGAGGCGGGCATGAAATACGTGGTGTTCGTGACCAAGCATCATGACGGCTTCTCGATGTGGCCGACCCGGCAGGTGCGTTTCACGGAGAACGCGGGCTTGCCGCGCCACTACAGCATCGCCGACACCCCTTACGAGCGCGATCTCTGCCGCTCGATTGCCGAGGCGGCCCATCGTCACGGCCTGAAACTCGGCTGGTACTACTCGACACGCGACTGGACGCACCCGGACTACCTCGCCGGCGACAACAGCATCTACAACCGGTATTACGAGGCGCAGGTGCGCGAGCTGCTGACCGACTATGGCAAGGTGGACATGATGTGGTTCGACCATTGTTTCGGCGATTGGAGCCAGTACACCCTGGTGGACTTGTTCAAGGAAATGTACACCCTTCAGGGCGACCTGCTGGTGAACAACCGCGCCGCGAGGGGATTGAAGGGCATACCCGCCGAAGAGGCGCAGTTGGTGATGGGCGATTACGACACGCCGGAACAGCGAATCGGCACGTTTCAGCGCGCCCGCGCCTGGGAATCGTGTGTGACCATGACCGACTGCGCCGACGGTGGCGGCTGGTCCTATCGGCCGGACGGTCGCACGCGCACCCTGAAAGAATGCCTGCGGATGCTGGTCAGCACCGTCACCGGCGACGGCAATCTCCTGCTGAACATCGGCCCCACGCCCGCGGGACAGTTTCGACCCCAGGAGATTGCCAATCTCAAGGGCATGGGCCGCTGGCTGCGCAAATTCGGCGAGAGCATCTATGGCACGCGCGGCGGCCCGTACCACAACGGCTCCTGGGGCGGAAGCTGCTACCAGGGCAATACGCTCTATCTGCACGTGTTCGAATGGGCCGGTGACATGCTGCAGTTGCCTGCGCTAAAGGCCCAGGTCTTGCGCGCCGATGTGCTCACCGGGGGCACGGTCGAGCTCAAGCGCAGCGACGCGAATCTGACGCTTGTTCTTACCGGTGCGCGTCCCGACGAGATCGATACCGTGATCAAACTGGAATTGGATTCGCCGGCCGAGAACGAATTCATCGATGGCAAACCGCTGGAGGTTTCTCCGCCGGCGCCCCTGACGCTTGCCTCGCCGCTCGATTATCAGGTCTTTCAGCGCCAGACCTGGCGGGAGGGGCAGGTGCGCATCCGTGGGCGCGTGCCGGCGGGCACGACCGGCCTTCAGGTGCGATTCACCGGCGAATCGCAATGGGGCGATCTGCCCGGCGCGTGGACCGCCGTTGCGTTCGACCCCGACGACGGATCATTCGATGCCAGCCGGAAGGTGCCCGCCGGTGGGTGGTACGCTTGCCAGGTCCGGGCGTTTCGACACGGCCAACTGATCGGCCGGATGCACGTTCCGCACGTCGGCGTTGGCGAAGTGTTCGTTGTGGCAGGGCAGTCGAATTCCTCAAACCACGGGTCGCAGCGCCAGCGACCGGCCTCGGGCATGGTGTCCGCCTTCGACGGAAACCGATGGCGACCGGCGCACGATCCGCAGCCGGGCGGCAGCGGCCAGGGAGGCAGCTTCATTCCTGCCTTCGGTGATGCCATGACGGCGAAATACCGGCTGCCCATCGGCGTCGCGAGCGTGGGCGTGGGAGCTACGAGCGTCCGCGAGTGGCTGCCCGAAGGCGAGCGTATGGCGAACCAGCCGACGACCGGCCGGCACGTCAGAGAGGTCGGGCCGCACGAATGGGAATCGACCGGCGAGCTCTTTGACAAACTGGCAAGCCGTCTGGCCGCGTTGGGGCCTCGTGGATGCCGTGCGATTCTCTGGCACCAGGGTGAATCCGATGCCGGGCAGGCCCGGAGCGGCTATCCCGCAGACCGGCAGATCAGCGGCGAGCAGTATACCGATTTCATGGCGCGACTCATTCGCGCCAGCCGGGCGCTTGCAGGTTGGAAGGTGCCGTGGGTAGTGGCCCTGGCCACCTATCACAGCCAGAGCGATCCGGGCGACGAGGAATTCCGCGCGGCCCAGGCCGCTCTCTGGCGCTGCGGGCTCGCTGTCGAGGGACCGGACAGCGATGCTCTGGGACCCCCATATCGCGACGGCGTTCATTTCAATGCCGCCGGCCTGAAGCGGCACGGTCAACTGTGGGCCGAGAGGGTGGGCGCCTGGCTCGACCGCTTTCGGCGACCTGATTGAACGGACCCTCATTCGCAGCTCTCCGGGGCCATGCATGACCGTAGGGCTGCTTCTTCCTTCGTCACGCGCGCAAGCGAACCGTCCCTGCCAAAGACCCTTCGGGCAACAGCCCATTGACACTTGACACTTCGCGTCGATGACGAAAGCCCGGGGGACCCGCGCAAAACTGCACAATACGCACCCGGATACACGCCTCATCCGGTGGCGACCGGCAATGGCAAACACGAGCTGGCCGTGAGTGTCAAAGGTTGGATCCTCGGGTTCGATCCCGGGACCGGCAAGGAGCTGTGGCGCTGCGAGGGCATTCCCGACTATATCTGTCCGAGCATCGTGTCCCACCAGGGCGTTCTGTACGCGCTGGGCGGGCGCAGCTCCAAGGCCATTGCGGTGCGCAGCGGCGGCCGCGGCGACGTGACCGCCACGCACAAGCTCTGGCAGCCCGACGTCGGGGCCAACGTCCCCTCGCCGGTCATCCACGACGGCCACCTCTACTGCATCGCAAAGGGGGCTCAAATCGACGCAAAGTGAAGCGCTGCAGAGGCGTCATGCGAATGGGGACCTATATACTGATCCTGCTCACTTCGTACGCGATGTGTCATCCTGAACCCGGCGCGGCCTCGCTGCGCTCGGCCGCAACCAAAAAATCCGTTCCCAAGTCTCGTCGTAACCATTGTGAAGATAGCAGGTTACGGCGACGAACCTGGAATCTCTCTCAAGAACTTAACGATGTTTGAGGTTAGTAGTACAGCGCAGCGGAGTGAAGGATCCCGGCTGCGGTGCGGATGCATTTCCAGTGTGCCAGCCGCTCGCTACCAAAGAATCCGGCGAATGTGCCTGGCAGACAACGCTCAGGAAATCCAACTGGACCAGAAAAGCAGTTCCCATTTTCCGGGGTGTTTGACGAGGTAGAGCGTTACACCAGAGGTAGAAGTGAAACTCAATATTGTCCCACTGGTCGTCGTCACCCAGGCTCCGCTTCAGCTTCGGCTGCGAGGACGGCTCCCGACGAAATTCGGCGATGACGGCGCGGACTGCCTCCTGGTCCTCCGGGACCACATTCGGATCCGGCGTCTCGTGGCCCCACTGTATGACATCCCGCTGCAAGGCGCAAATTCTCCCGAACGCTTTGTCCTCCGATTCAGACAGGAGTTTCGCCCGACTCTTCTCTAAAAGAGTGTAGAAGTCCGTGCCCTGTTCCTGCAGTAGCTGATAGAACTCTACCCCTCGGTCCACCGGTCGGCATGAGAGACCCTGAAGAGGTAGGGGCACGCGCCGTCCGCGCCGCCGGTGGTCTGCCAGAGCCGGAGGATTTCCCGGGCGACCTCGCGATCGCGCTGGGCATTGGGGACAAAGCGTTTAAACATACGATCGAGCTGACGTGCCTGGGCGAGAGCGCCGTGAAACCTGCAGTGGGGCGAATGAGTACAAGCCGGCGAGAAAATGTTGACCGTGTGCCAGGGTTCGATATCGGCCGCGTCCACCGATTCGCCGGCAAGGGCCTTCGACAGCGCCGTGTCTTCGACAGACTCGGAGACCTTGACGAACCACAGATAGCGACAGTAGCGTGCGTGCCCTGTCTTGATATTGATCTCTTGCCGGCGGCAATTGATCGTCGACCAGGGCCGAAAGAAAGGGATCACCCATGGGCCCACAACCAAGGCCAACACCAGCGCCGACACGAACACAGCAATGAGAATCCGCTTCTTCATCATCCGAAATGATGACATCACACCGCCGCCGAATCAAGGGAAATCCGGCGCTTACCGAGGAGAATCCAGCAACCCCAGGCCGCATCGCCCGCCGCGCCCGGCCCGTGCGCGCGATCCGGCGACGGCACCGCGACCGCACAGGCTACCCCGATGTCAGGAGAAAATGAGGCGGATGTGGCGGTTGTAGATGTTGGTGGTTACTTGCTCGGCGATGGTGGGTTCGTATTTGCGTAGGGCGTTGCGGAAGCGGGGGGTGGTTTCGGCGGCGATTTTGTAGGCGACGTGGAGGAGCTGGCGGAAGCTGGGGTTGTAGTCGGCGCAGTTCGGGTCGTGCCGCAAGGTCGAGGCGAACGTCGGGCCGTCCCAGGCGTTGACCTGCTCGGGCGCGGGGAGCTTGGCCTTGTCGATGTCGATGACGGTGGCGTAGGGGCCGCACAGCTCGTCCATTCGTGCCAGGGCTGTGGCGTAGATCTCCTGCGCCAGCGCGAGGCCTTCGCCGCCGGCTAAGGCCAGGCCGATCAATTCCTCCAGCCAGGTCGTCCCGGCGGTCTTGACGTGCACGCCCGCGTCGAATTTCTTCAACGCCTCGCGGATCGGCCGGTAGATCGAAAACTTGTCGCTGCCCGAATGCACGCTGAGCTTCAGGTCTTCAGGCAGACCGAACTCCTTCACAGCGTACGCAATCACCGCCAGGTCCTGCTCGAACTCCCGCGCAAATTGGGCCGGATCGCCCACGTAGTCGACGCCCTTGTTGAAGCGGCCGCTGAATTTCGGCGCGATCGTGCGGGCCGGAATGCCCTCCTCGGCCAGCGCGGCCAGAATAATCAGCATCTCGACCGGCGTCTGCGGCGCATCCGTCTCGTCCATCGACACTTCCGTGATGAACTTGCCCGCGCCTTTGGCCGCTTCGATGTGGCGATAGATCTTTCCCGCCTCGGCGACAGCGACCAGATACTTCGACGCGATGGCGCGCAGTTGCGATTCGCTCACCTCGAAGGCATCTTCGATTCCGTCGATCCGCAGCCAGCCGCGCAGATCGCGGTGCTTCTCAACGAAGCCGTCCACAGCGCCCGCGTCGGCGGGCCGACCGATGAAATCGGCGACGTCCAGCGTGAAGAAGTCGCTGGCCTCCAGGAACGCGTCCACATTCGCCAGGCCGATATGATCGGCGTCGACCAAGTACGGACCCTTCCAGCGACACGCAACGACCGCTTCGTCCGCCTCCCGGCGCACGTCGGCGGGCTCGGTGCCGATGATGCTGTGCTCGCGGTGCGACTTGTTCCAGACCGGCGTGATCTCCAGCCCCTGCTCGGCGGCCTTCACCAAAGCGGCCAACTGCGCCTTGCCCTGATGCCCAAACCGATCCCCGATTCCGAACGAGTATTTTCCCAGGTTCATTGCTTGCCTATCTTGACGCGGTTCCCGTCAAAGCGATTCATCATCTCGAAAACAGCCGTTTCCGCCACGTCGGGGCCCGTCTCGTAGACCTTCCCCGCCCCGGCCAGATCGTTTCCCACAAGCATGACGCCCTTGCTGGGCGTTCCTTCGACCCGCACAAACAGATCAGTCCCGGCCTCGGGCCGGCAGCCTCGAACGAGAACGCCTGCGGCATCTTTCAGTCGTACGAGCGCCGCGCCGCCCGAAGGGGCCGTGGCGTCGAGTTGATCGACCATGGCATCGGCGACGTCATCAAAGACGACCGCTGGGCGTCCGTCCTGCTTTGCCAACTGCAGCTGCACGTTTCTCATCGTCAGGCCGTCGACGTGCCTGCAATAGAAACCATAGGCGGGCAAGCGCCCGAACATGGAGTATTCGGGATACGCAGCCGGATGCTCGGGTATCTCCCGCGCCGCATCCGCTTCGGTGCCGCCGCCGGCGAAGGAGAGTCTGACGTTGTCCAGGGTGACGTTCTCTATCTTCGCCTGCGGAAGGCCGGCGATGGCGCAGCCGGTGGGATTCGCGCCGCGGGCCTCGATGTTGGCGATGGTAACGTTTCGCAGACTGCCGATGCCCGGCTTTTCCATCGGCTCTTTGAAGGGCCTGGCGCGATTGCCCAAACGGATGAAGATCGGCGCGCCGACGCCGTCCATGGTGATATCCGAGACCACAACGCGGTCCATAGTCCCGCCGTCGACGATCTCCAGCGCCACGCCGGCCAGGCGCGTGTTATGGATCGCGCAGCCCGTCAGCACGATGTTCCGGAAGCCGCCGTTCGACTCGGTCCCCATCTTCAACGCGTTACACGTGCTGCGCAGGACGCAGCCGCTGATTGTCACATCACGGCACACCCGTGCCGAGGTGCTCTTGAGCACGATGGCGTCGTCGCCCGAATCGACGTTGCAGCCGGTGATGACGACGCGGCGACAGGAGTCGATGTCGATCCCGTCGTTGTTGTGGTTGACGTGGCTCTTGACGGTAATGCCGCTGATGCGCACGTCGTCGCAGGCCAGATAGTGCTGGACCCACATCGGTGAATTCCGGATGGTGACGCCCTCGACCGCGACGTCGCGACATTCGATGAAGCGCATCAGGTACGGACGCACCTTATAGGGGCCCTTGAACGCGGCGCCCTGTCCGTCGATCACGCCCCGCCCGGTAATGGCGACGCGCTGGACGTTCTCGGCGAAGATGAGGCTCTTGTCGGTGTAGTTGTCGGTGTACGAACGGTACTTCGGGACCGTGACGGGGTAATCGCGCAAGTCCGTGCTGCCCAGCAGCGTGCAGCCGGCCGCCAGGCGCAGCGTCACGTCGCTCTTGAAGGTCAGCGTGCCCGAGAGAAACGTCCCGGGCGGCAGGTAGACGGTCCCGCCCCCGTCGGCGGCGCAGGCATCGATGGCCTTCTGGATCGCCTCGGTGCAGCGCCTCTGGCCGTTCGGATTGGCCCCGTAGTCGCGCACGTCGTACACGGCTTCGGCCGCCCCGCCGGCAACCGGGCCGGTGAGGAAAATCACACCCAGCACCATCAACCGTCTCATCCGCCACATGTTTCACCTCTTCGCTTCGACCGCCGCGAGGCGCCCACCGACGCCTCACGTACATATCTCATGCACGCGGTCATACACTCTTTCCTGTTCGTCCGGACTCTGACAATACGTCACGACAATAAGCTTCATGCCAGCAGTCCACAAGCGTTTTACGGTCTCGACGGCAACATCGACTTTCGCACTGCAAAGTGAATCACACGACCGTCACATCCTGGCGACGTAATACACCGCCGAAACGAGCAGGGCCACGCAGGCCCAGCCCACGAGGAAGCCGGTAACAGCGACTCTGCCAGGCACGGGGACCTCCAAGCGCGTGTTCGGGAAGAGGTTGCGTCGGGCCGGCGTCACGGCCCCTTCCGGGAGCGTGCAGGCGGTGTCCACCTGCTCACCCGGTCGGACCGGCGTCCGCACGAGGGCGTAAAAGTGCTCCAATTTGTCGGCCGCGACGGGAGGCGTCAGCAGACTCACGACGATCCCCGCCACCAGGCCGGCCGAGAGATAGAGCACCATCTGCCAGGGCAGGTAAAGGCCCCCCTGCCAGGCCATAAACGAGGGCAGGTGCGGCCCGACGTGGCTATTGAAATCCCACAGCACGTGCCCGGCGATGGCAATGCGGCTCGTGGCCAGCCAGACGCCGAAGCTCACCAGCGTGGCGGCCCATGCGCCCCCTACCGTCGCGCGACGCCAGAAAAGCCCCAGCCAGAACGCCAGGCCCATCATCGCCGAGATCTTCCAGAAGATCTCCAGGCCCGCCACGACGCCGGGCAGCCAGTACGCGAACACCACGCCGCCGCTGACGACTGCCACCGCCGCGATGCGACCGACCAGGATATAGTGGCCTTCCTTCCGCTCCGGTCGAAGCGGGCGGTAGATGTTCTCGGTAAACAGGGCCGAAGAAGAGATCATGAACGCGTCGCACGAGCTCATCACCGAGGCCAGCAGCGCCGCGATGAAGACCCCGAGCATGCCCGGAAGGACCTTCGGGAGAAACTCGCCGGCCACGGTGCCGAAGACGCTGTCGGGCTCCACGCTGCGCCCGGCGCGGGCGAAATAAACGATGGCCGCTACACCGGTCAGGCACCATGGAATCGTGCAGATGCGTTTGGTCAGGTTGCCGAACATGAACCCGACGCGGCCTTCCATCTCGGTCTTGCCGGCGGCGCAGTTGCCCATCGTGTGGGGCTGGACCACGATGCCCACCAGACCGTTGAGGGCTATGATTGCTATGTAGAAGAAGCCAATCTCCGCCGGCGCGACCAGCGACAGCTTCCCGGGCTCGGCGATGGCCTCGCGAATGCCCGACATGCCACCCACGGCGTTCATAATGAGAGGCAACAACAGGAACGAGAAGACGATGGTCAGGACGCCCTGGATGAAATCGGTGATGATCGCGGCGGCGAGGCCTCCGGCGACGCCGTAGAGGACGAAGATCACTGTCATCAATGCGATGGCCAGCTCGGCCGACAGCAGCCCGCCCGTTCCCGCCGCGATCACCTCGCTGGAACCGCGCAGCATCAGCCCGATGTTGACCGCCAGATTCAACATGCCGATGACGGCGTAGAGGACCGCCACGCTGCGGTTGTACCGCGCCTCGAAAACGTCCGCCGTGGTGATCGCTCGGAAACGCCGCATCACTGGGGCGATCAGCCAGTAAAAAGGCGTCACCGGCAACCACAACCACTGGTACCAGATCCCCGAAAGACCGCTCGCGTAGCTCTTGGAGGCCACGCCGACCGCCTGATCCGAGTGCGTGCCGGCCCCGAACGAGAACATCACCATCATCAGTTTGCCGAAGCGGCGCGGCATGAAGAAATCGGCGCTGCGCTTGATCTTGCGACCGCTCCAGACGCCGATCGCAGCGATGCCAACCAGGTAGAAGCCTAACACCACGATGTCCGCCGCGTGTAAACCGCTCATGATCTCCACACCAGAATTAGATCGGGACAAGTCCCCGGAATCATACCCGGCCACCCCGCCGCGCCAAAGAAAAAACCCCGCGGCGCATCCCTTCGCCACGGGGCAATGAAAAACACGGTTCCACCGATATCATCAGTACAAACGCGTGGGTCAAGGACCCACCCTACAGCTATTCCTGACTTTCCCCTTCGACTTGCGGTGGCCCCGGCGTCTGGACGACGACCCCAAGCCGGCCTAACGCACCGGCCACGTCCGCCTGGCGCGGGTTCAACTCAAAGCTGCGCGAGAGATACTTCTTGGCGTTGTCGCTGTCACCCCTGCCCAAATAGAAGAACCCGATCTGGCGATGCGTCTCGAACGAATCCGGGGCGATCTCGAGCGCCCGCCGAAAACAGCGCAACGCGTAGTCATCCAGTTCGACCTTCTCGAACTCCCACCCCAAGCGCAGCGTCTCTCTCTCGGAATTGGAGGCCGCCTGCCTCAGGTAGGCGTTGGCGTACTGCTCGGCTTTGGCCGTCTGCGCCTGGTCGACGAACGCCTTCACGAGTCCCGCCTGCGCGGCGCGAAAGGCCGGATCGAATCCCAGCGCAACGTTGTAGTGATACTCCGCCTTCGTCCATTGCCGGGATTTGTGATACACGCGTGCCAGCTCGTAGTGCGCCGACGGATTCTCGAATTTCTCGTTGATCTCCGCGAGCAGTTGCGCTTCGGTCTTCTCGGAAGGAACGGTCCCGGTCGGATCGATCGCCGTCTTTCTGCGAACGCCACCCTGGCAGCCAGTCAAGAGAACAACCGCGCAGCCCAACAGCACCCAAGCCGAAAAGCTGATTGTTGCGAGCCTCACCGGGCTCTTGCGTTTACCCCTCATGTAGCGCCTCCCTGTCCCAACGTTACCTGCTGCAAAAATTCTAACGCCGTGGGACTGACGGGAAGTATTCTTTCATCGACTGCTGCCAATTGCAAGGAAAAAACGCGGCGGTTTCGTACAAACGGACATTTTTTTCCCGACGGTGACATCGCGTTCTTTCTTTTCCGTTACGCCCCCTTGTTTGTAAGAAATCAGCGGACGGCAGCGACATACATGATGGCGGGCGCCTGATGCCGGCGTGTTCCGCCGACGGCGCCTGGGCCTGGAAAGCTGCGTGGCGGACCTACGCAGCGAGTACAGCGCGTGCAAGTATATGACTGGCAGTCAATTGTGAACGATCACGGGCCGTTGGTCCGGCAGACCGCGTACCGCCTAGTGGGCAACGAGGCCGACGCGGCGGATTGCTTCCAGGAGACGTTTCTGGCCGCACTGGAGATATCCCGCCGCCAGCAGGTGCCCAATCTGTGCGGCTTGCTGCTTCGCCTGGCCACAACACCCACCATCGTCCGGTTCGCCAAACGTGGGCCTCTTCCTTCCCCAGGCCCTCCCGTACAGCGCCGACAACGCCGCCTCTAGCCCGACTTTCCCTACTCGCTTGAAAAACGCTCGTAAGTCCTTATTCTACCGTCCGCAGATGACAAAGGTCGGCACTACACCGCGATTCAAGCCAGATCCGACCCTGCACCCGCGAATAGGGAAAGTCGGGTGGACGCTGCTGCGTTTCGCGCGCGTACGACGCTCGTCGGGTACCAGCCGCCGCCGCTGCCTGTTTCTTCGGCTGTCCAGTCGCATTAGATCGGGCAGGATCGTCCTCGAAACGCCCCCCCATGGTGCGCTCGTCAGACGTCCAGGTTCTGGACTTCCAGCGCGTGGTCCTGGATGAAGCGCCGGCGCTTCTCCACGTTGTCGCCCATGAGGATACTGAAGAGCCTGTCGGCCTCGCCCGCGTCGTTGAGGCGGACGCTGAGCAGCGTCCTCGTCTCCGGGTTCATCGTCGTCTCCCAGAGCTGATCGGCGTTCATCTCGCCGAGGCCTTTGAAGCGTTTGATCTCGATGCCCTTGCCGCCGATCTGGCGGATCCCTGCGCAGATGTCGCCCAAGCTGGCAATCTCGTACGTATCCTCGTCATGAACGAGCTGGAACTTCGACGGGAGCGATTCCCCGGACTCGGCCTTCTCCGCCTTCAAGAGGAAATCCCTCAGGTCCAGGCCGAAGTCGGTCTTGAGCTTCTGATTGATCTGGTTGATACGCGCCACTTCGTGGAGCTCTGTGCCCACGAAAGCCGGCTCCGTTTCGCCGTTGCCGTCGCTGCTGTCATCCAAACCCTCCTCGCGCAGCTCGTCCAGGCGTTTCTCGTACTCAGCAGCTTCGTAGTAGGCTTCCTCCTCTTCGCCGGGCTGGCGAACGATGAAGCACGGCAGTCGTTCACCATCGTACCGGGCCCGGATGAACTCAGCGAGCTTGATCCCGCGCCGAGTGAGTACCGTCACGATGCGCTCGATGTCCGCTAACGCTTTCACCAGGTCGCGCAACTTGTCGCCCGCTACCGCACGTCCGGTCGAGTCGCAGTATCCCCCGCCCGGCGCCTCGTCGCGCACGATCAATTCGGTGCCATCGAGACCCCGCGTAATCATGCGCCGGCGCATCTCATGTTCGCTCAGGACGTACTCAACCTTCTTTTTGCCCTTGTGCCTGACCTGATACAACGGCGGTTGGGCGATGTAGACCATGTGATGATCGAAGAGTTGCGGCATCTGGCGAAACAGGAACGTCAAGAGCAACGTGCGAATGTGCGCTCCGTCGACGTCGGCGTCGGTCATGAGGATAATCTTGCCATAGCGGCACTTGCCGACGTCGAACTCGTCGGTTCCGATTCCCGTGCCGAAGGCGCTGATCATCGTGCGAATTTCGTCGTGGCCCAGCATTTTCTCCAGGCGGGCCTTCTCGACGTTCAGGATCTTTCCCTTGAGCGGGAGAATGGCCTGAATGTTTCTGTCGCGTCCGGCCTTGGCCGACCCGCCGGCCGACTCGCCCTCAACAAGGAAGACCTCCGTCGTCGCCTTCTCCTTGCTGGCGCAATCCCACAACTTGCCCGGCAGATTGGCGCTGCTCAGCGCGCCTTTGCGCCGGGTGAGCTCGCGGGCCTTGCGCGCCGCTTCGCGCGCCGCGGCGGCTTGAATCGCCTTGTTGAGGATGCGCTTGGCCTCCGGCGGGTGCTCCTCAAGGTAGTGCCCGAGCTGCTCGTTCACCGTCGTTTCGACGAAACCGCCCACTTCCGGATTCGTCAGACGAACCTTCGTCTGCGCCTCGAAATGCGGGTCTGACAACTTGACCGCCACCACCGCGGTCAGGCCTTCCCGCAGGTCGTCCCCGGTAGTGCCCTGACCCTCCTTGAGCAGGTTGTTGGTCCGCGCATAGTAGTTCATCGTTCGGGTCAGGGCCGTCTTGAACCCGGAGAGGTGGGTACCGCCGTCAATGTTGCGAATGTTGTTCGCAAAAACGAGCACATTCTCGGTATACCCGTCGTTATACTGCATCGCCACTTCGCAGCTCAGCATCGATTCGGGGTCGTTTTTCGTCATGTACAAGACGTCGTTGTGCAGGGTGTTCTTGCCCTCGTTGAGATGCCTTACGAACGCTTTGATGCCCTCGTCAAACTTGAAGACCTCCTTCTTCTCCGCGCGGTCGTCCTGGAAGGTGATCTGGATGCCGCCGTTGAGGTAGGCGAGTTCGCGAATCCGTTTCAGCAACGTGTCGTAGACGAACTCCCCGTCGCCGAAGATCTCTTCATCGGGCAGAAACGAGATTTTCGTGCCCCGCTTGCTCGTGCTGCCGAGCGTCTGGAGCGGTCCGCGTGCTTTGCCGCGCTCGCACTCCAGACGATAGTGCTTGCCATCGCGGTAGACATCCGCTTCGAGCCACTCACTCAGGGCGTTGACCACGCTAATTCCCACGCCATGGAGTCCGCCGGCAACTTTATAGCTGTCGGAATCGAACTTACCTCCCGCGTGCAGCGTCGTCAGGACGACTTCCAGGGCGCTGATCCTGGCATCTTTATGCATCTCCACGGGAATGCCCCGGCCGTTGTCTTCCACCGTACAACTGCCGTCGGCCTGGATCCGCACGACGATGTCATCGCACTCGCCCGCCATCGCTTCGTCGATGGAGTTGTCCAGCACTTCGTAGACCAAGTGGTGCAGGCCGCCGATGCCGCGGTCCCCGATGTACATATCCGGCCGCTTGCGAACGGCATCCACGCCCCCCAAAATCTTAATGTTACTTGCGTCGTACTTATGAGCCTCCATATGGCCCTCAAATATCAATCCCTGGTTCCAATTTTCACTCTCCGGCGCAGCTCTGCGCCCAGTCCCGATCACCGTGCCATCGTCACCTCGATACGGCGCAAGCGCGCCGCCGGACAAAGCCGCTGCAACTCTTCGAGAAGACCAGCCTTGCAGAGTTGCAGCTCGTAGACGTAACTCGAACCGTCCGCCACGAGCCTCACGCACCCATCCGAGACCGACGCCACCCGGCACCTTTTCCGCAGGCTCGGCGGCAATACGCGGGGTAGCACCTCGCCAACCGTGCCCCCGGCGATTGGCGCCGGGCCCAACCGTTCGACAAAGCCGTTCAAGGCCTCGCCGATGACGCACGCTTCCCGGCTCGGATCTCTCCCCGCGGGCCGCTCGGGAGCGGCCCTCCGAAAACGGCCTGTCGCCGCCCTGTTCAGTACCATATCTTTCGAACTTTCCATTCAACTCAACTCAAACACGCTTGGCCCTGCGGCAGCCAAGAGCCGGCCCCGCACACGTAGCACCGAGGTATGGGCCCGCCCCGTTGATAAGACTCACAGGCAGCAGCAACAAGCGCACAGACTGACGCGAAACCTATCCCAGATTGATCGGCATCAGCACGTACAAGAAGTCCGCACCGCCTTTGACTACACCGGGGCGGTCCGGCTGGCCCAACTCCAACACGAAGTCGGAGCTCTGGAGGACCCGCAATACATCAATGAGAAATTGTGGGTTGAACCCGATATCAATCGCCTCGCCCTTATACTCAACGGGCATACTGATCTCGGCGGCGCCCGCCTCCGGAGACCTGCCGGAAAACACCACTGCCTCTTTTCCGACCGAAACCTTGATGCCCTTCGATTCTTCGCTCGTCAGCAACGCCGCCCGACGCACCGCACTGAGGACTGCCTCGGTCGAAAGCGTGAGTTTTTTATCATAATCGCTGGGAATGATATCCTCATATTTGGGGAAATTCCCCTCGACGAGGTTCGAGCTAATGACCACGTGGGCGCAGCGAACCAACACCTGATTGTCAACCAGCTTGACCGCCACGCTTTCTTCATCATGCGAACCGACCTTCTCCAACAAGGCCATCGTCTTGGCCGGCACAATGATTTTCACTTCGGCCAGTTCCTGCTTCGGCGCCTGTTCCAGCATCACCCGGCATCGCGCCAGCCTCCGTCCGTCCGTGGCGACCAGCATGAGCTTCTTGCCCTGGACTTCCCAGAGCACACCGTTGATCGCATAGCGACTGCTCTCTTTGGCCGTGGCAAAGAGACACTGTTGGATCCCTAACTGCAGTTGCTCCAGACGAATCGACAAATCCGCCTCGCCCGGGCCCAGGGAAGGCACGTCCGGGTACTGCTGCGGGTCCTGCCCATAGATGGTAAACCGGCTGTCGGCTCCCCGGATTTCGCACGTATTTTCGCTGGCCTCCAGGACGAGAACGTCCTCCGAACTCTCTCGCACGATGGCAGCCAGCCGGTCAGCCTCCACCACGACCTCGCCCTCGCGATGCACCTCGACCTCTGAAACGTGATAGTTGAGGCCCAGCTCGAGGTTGGTGGCGCAGATCCTGACTTCCTTGCCGGTAGCCGTGACGCGCACGCAGCGGAGAATCGGCTTGGGAGTACGGCTCGGCACCACCGAAGTCACCAGGCCCAGCGCCTCGGCCAGCGCAGCGCGGTTAAAACTAACCTTCATGCTATACCTCTACGTTTTTGCATTTCAAAAGGCTAACGTCGTACGTTCTGGAACCACGAAACAGCTCCTCAGTCTACACCCAGTTCCCCGCCAAAACAACTGTTTTCCGGCAAAAACCTCGACACCGTGGTCGTGGGACTTGTCCAGCTCAGCGGGCGGTAGCCCGCCGTGTTTCGTTGGTCCTGTGGTTTCTACGTTACTCAAGTTGACTGATTTTTGTATTGGTTTTCATGCGGCCACCAGGAGTCGCT
>CAYPZL010000104.1:0-19649 GCA_964415045.1 uncultured Pirellulales bacterium
GCGACTCCTGGTGGCCGCATGAAAACCAATACAAAAATCAGTCAACTTGAGGAAGTAGTGCCCTTGTGGCGGTGCGCCGCCGGGACCCCATCGGGCGGTCCAACCTGCCGGCCACGACCGTCGGCACGCCGGGATCGGACAGCCTGGTTCTGCAGATGCTTCTGGCCAAAATGGACTCTCTGGACCAGCGGACAAATGCCCTCGCGGTCCGCCGGCCGGGGCCCCTGCAGCAGGCCGAGCCCATCGACGACGAAGACGACATGGAGCCCGCCGGAGCCATTGAGCCGGGGACGCTCACGCAGATCTTCGACTGACGGGCCGACGAGGAGGCAGGGAGGCCTCCTCTTTTCCCAGGATTCGAAGCTTTGGCAAAGGAACCGATCATGGCAGACAAGAAGAACAAAGGACTCCAGGGTGATCTGCTGACTTGCCCCCGCTGCAAAGGGCGCGGCAAGATCGTTTGCCAGCGTGACGAAGAGGATGTCTACGGGCACGAACAGACCTGTCCGGTATGCGGCGGACGCGGCAAGATCAAACCCACCGGCCGGCCCTTTAAGCGGCCACGCCGGTCGCGGTATTCATCTATCCCCTCCCAGCCGAAATCCGGCGGGGGCGGACGCCGACGTCCGCCGCGTTCCCTGCTGTTGCCGCCGGGCACGCCAATGGCACCCTGGCCGCAGGGCGACGGCATACCCCCATCAACGCCGGAATCCGTGCACCGTCGCCCCCGGGAGCTCGAATTGGCCATTCCGGAGACGCCGGATACTCCCCCGACCTGCACCGAGACGCCGTTAGACGTCGACGACGACCTTACCATCACCCTGGGCCTGGGATTCGGGCCGGATTTCGCTCTGGATGTGGAGGCGTTGGGCTCCCAAGACCAGCCGCTTCTGGAATCCGATGACGGGCGGATCTCCACCCAGGTGGACTTTCCGCAAGACGGCGAGGCGTTGCTTGCTGGCGGCTGTGAACGGGACCCTTTGACGAATGATTTGACCTTCGTCGACGTCGACGACGGCCGCGATGATCCGACGGTACGTGGCGTAGAAAGCGTCCCGCCCGCTCACAGCGCCGATCCTTCCATGGAAGCGGGAAACCTGTCGATCGCCGGATGGGCCTCGCAGTCAGTCGCCGGTGGTGGTCTCGATATACCCAAGGGCGTCGACACCGACGTGATCGGCGCCCACGATCCGCTTGATCCCCCCATCGATTACGACCCCATCGGTTTTGACATCGATGCGGATGGGATCGGCCCGGAACCGTGGTAAGCCAAACGAACAGGAACCATGGCAAAACATGAACTCCATAATGGTGACGCGGACCTGGATCGAGCTCTGGACACCCGCGTGGACGTCGGCGCTGACGATGACTCCGGTTCCGAAGGACTACGTGTACGCACACTCATCTTTTTGCAGGGACGTTATGGAGGTGCACCCAACGATCCGGTCGTGAACCGAACGGAGGCGACCACGGCCGACGAGAGTGGACTCCTCGAAACCACAACGATCCGATTGAAAGCCGCAAGCGGGTGTGGGCACATTTTGCATGTGGGCCAGGAAATGGGCTTGCAGTGTACCTCGTGCATTCGCCTGCGCCGGCCGGAGCCGAATATCCTCTGTACCGAGTGCGCCAACGACGACCGGAACGCCTGCTCGGTGTGCAATTGCGTCGTCTGTCACGAGTGCCGCCAGCAGCGCTGGATGGACGGGGAGCTCAAGAACGTCTGTCGCGCGTGTCTCCGCACTCGCGTCCGCTGGCAGTTCATCGCCGCAGTCGCGCGGTATGCAGCCGTAGCGGCTGGCGTGTTTTATCTACTCTTTGGTTGAGGAGGACAGCGTGATGATCGTCAAACTCGTTATCGGCGTCGTTGTTGCGATCCTGCTGCGTCGCCATTGGCGTCTACTCAAATCTCTCTGCCCTCTCTGGCCTATCGGTGTGGGTCTGGCCGTCGGGGCCGTGCCCGGCTGGCTCTACGCGACGTTTCTCATGGACTCGGGCCAAGCCTTTGACTCCCTATTGGGACGGGGCCTGCCGCCGGTTGCGATCAAGTTGGCGTTCGCTTTGATCGGGGCCCTGGTCACTGTCAAACCCATCAACGACATGATATCTAGTTTTTTTTTGCCAAGAGAGGCCGGAAAATGACTCGGGGAATGTACAGGGACCGGCGATACTTTGAGCAATTGGCGGCCAAGGCAGGGATCGCCCACCTGGGATGGGTCCAGCAAATCATCCAGTCCCCTCTGCGCCTGCAGGATCCCCGGTATCGACGGAAGCTGGAGAAGTATGCGTTCTTCCGAATTCAACAGACCGTCAAGAATGACCACCCATTCTTGCCCGCCCCTCCGAGAGATGAGATCACCCAGGGAGACTACCAGCTCTGCGATGTTGTCGACGGCATGGGACCGGCATATCCGGCGACCCTCCCGGCCCGCCGTATGCTGCAAAACGGTCTCATCTCCGGTCCAATCAACTGTGGCAAAACGACTTTCCTGGCTATGCTGGCGGCTGAAATGCACAAAAGTGCAACCCCTTCGGCAAACGAGGAGCGATGCCCGGCGGTCTGGGTCTTCGACACCGAGGGCGGCCAAATACCGTCCTTGCTGGCCAAGTATCCCGATATACTGATCATCCACGTCAAGACCATGTTCAAACTCAATCGCTGGAAGGCCCCCCTCTGGTGTATGTCCGAAACAGCACATCGCCAAGCTGTCTGTTCAGGACCGCGAGAATCGCCACGCGCGGGACAACATGATGCTGATGATCCGAGACGCTGCTTTCGAACTGCTGAACCGACAGAGGGTCTTCAACGAGAGGCAACTGCTGGATCACATCTGCGCCAAGAAGTTCAAGGTCGGAGGACGCGAGTTCCAGGCCCAAGAATCCAACGTCGTCCGGCAGCGCGACTCGCTGGAGTATATGGGCTCGATCTACGACACGATGCGAAGTCATGACATCCGTGCTCTGAGCAAACGATCGATTATCTGGGACTTGCATGACCTTGCCCCTGATCATTATGCCATGCTCATCGGGGATCTTATCCTCCTACTCTTAGAGACAATGCCTGTTCTCCGCAGTCCGACCTTGTTGCTCACGCTGTTCCTCGATGAGCTGCGAGACATCTGCAATCTGCAGCGACTGAAACGGGCTGATATCCAGGAGCCCTACCTCGTAGAGGCGTTTCGCAAGTACCGCAAGAGAGGTATCTCCCTGGTCGTCGGAATTCAAGAGTTGCACTCGATACCCAGACCCATCTTGTCCAACATCGACGGCTTCTGGATGGTATTTCGACCTGCTGATGGCTACTCAGCGCGTATCATCTCCGACAATATGATGCTCGAGCGTGACCAAATGGAGTACGCGATGGAACTGCCCCCACGTCACGTTCTTTGCAAAACGGCCGACTACCCAAGAGCTTTCCTCGGCAGTGTTGGCCAGATCACGCCTCCCCTGGCCAGTGAAGAGGAAATCGCCGAACGCACAGAGTACACACAGAAAGTACTGGACTCCCTCCTTGAGCCTGAGCCCGAATCCGATCAGCTCGAGCTGTTCTCTGAGACACCCACGCCTGAGCAGGCAGAAACACTGTTTGGCTATTACGACTTGGACAAGCGCTGCCTCGATTACCTCCAGTTTTTGGCCCAACGTGTGACTACCCTCTTGCCGATCACTGATTTGGATGAGGCGGACAATCTCTCCCAATACATGGCTCACCAGATTCGCCAACAGCTTGAAGATACTGGTCCGGGCTTGATCCGAATCCACCGTATATCCACGGGCAGAAGAGGCGGACCGCTATCGGTGGTGCAGATTACCGAGGCCGGCTATCACCTGCTGAACAAATTGGGTGTTCCCTGCCAACCGCCGGTCGGCCACGGGGGCGTCGACCACTCGTTCTGGCAGCACGCCATCTATCGGTGGGCCCTGGCCCGCGGCTATCCCGCCCAGATCGAGAAGTGGCACAACGGCAAGAGCGTGGACGTTGCTATCGAATGGGATGAGAAGAAAGTCGCCGTCGAGGTCGCCCTGGAGGATATGGAAAAAGAGATGAATAACCTCGTTAAAGACATGGAGGCAGGCTGGGATCAAATCGTTTTCGCCGCACTGAGCAGCAAGGAACTGAACGAACTGAAAAACCAAATCGCCAAACGGTTCGGGACCAACGTGCTGGAGACGAAGAAAGTAACCTTTATGAAGTTGAGCACATTCTTGGATGCCAAGAAAGCCGCTGAAGACAAAACAGACTAACAGACAAAAGCTCAATACGGCTGAGGATAGGAGGATGATGCAAGAGGGCAAGAAAACGGACTCCATAATACGTAGCCTCGTAAGGCACTGTTGCTCCGTGCCCTCCAATGAATATGAGTACACGACTCTACAAGTGTTTGGCCTGGCGGTTGACAGCGGAAGGCCAATGAACTGAATCGAAGCAAGGATTGTGAAAGGGTATGAAAATGAACGTAGCGATCTCGTTTTTGCCGACCGTAGCACTGTTGGTGTCACTGGGCGCGATCTTCGTGGTAATCTTCCTGGCGGTGCTGAAGATCCTCAAGAACGTCTCGTTGTTTAGCGGCAACACGGCGGTTATCCTGGCCTCGTGTGTGGCCGTCCTGTGCATCGTGGGATTGGCCCAGCTGTTGGTCGAACCGCGTACACAATACCACGCTTTAGAAGCAGGCCAGAACGTCAAGCCGACCGCAAGCTACGAGTTGCTGCCCTACGTGGCGTTGGCCGTGGCCGGGGCCGTCATCCTATCGCAATTACTACTGATCGCGGGGAAATCTACCCCAGACAAAAGTCCCCAGGCCTCGATCCGGACAGGCGATTCGGTGGAGACAAAGGCAAAGCCTGGCAAACGGGCCAGGGCGCGGACGTCGACCCGCAAGTCGCGAGACATTCCATTTTGAGGCATTAGTTGGAACCTCAATGGAATCTCGCCGGGACGGCGGCATACAACCACCCGTGAGTACAGCGTCTTCGCATTTTGGAGTGAGTGCATATGAGCAAGAACGAAATGGCCGTGTGCGATACCGCCTGCACAAGCACACCACCGGTCCGGGTACACCGATGGCCGTTGAAGACCGGGATCACCCGCACACCGGAATTTGAAAAGAAGCGTCTCGCCACGCACGCCGTCAATGTTGGCACCAAATGCGGCCACAATTGCTGCTACTGCAGCTCCGGCGCCGTTCTCCGTACACATGCATCCTTTCGGGCTTGTGGTGAGAGCCCGTTCGCGCGGGGCTATGCAATCGTCGATCCACAAACGCCGACGCGAGTGGCTCGGGACGCCGCTCGCCTCCGCCAACGCGGTCTCGTCCAACTGTGCACCTTGACCGACGCCTGGGCGCCGGAAGCTCACGCCCACCAGTTGGGGCGTCGTTGCCTGGAGGCGATCCTGTCCCAGGCCGACTGGACCGTGCGAATCTTGACCAAAAACGCCGCGGTACGGGACGACCTGGACGTCGTTGAGAAATACCGGGACCGCATCCTCGTTGGACTCAGCGTAACGGCCCCGCCGGAGAAAGGCGAAACCGTTGGATTCCTTGAGCCGTATGCCTCCTCCATCCAGGATCGCATGCTGGTGATGGCAGAAGCCGCCGCCCGGGGCCTGCGGACTTATGCGATGTTCTGTCCCGTGTTGCCGTCGATCGCCGATTCGCAGGCCGATCTCGATCGGCTTGTCCAGTACGCCGTCGACTGTCGGGCCGAAGAGATCTTCGTCGAGCCCGTAAACCCACGCGGAACTGGTTTGTGTCTCTGCCAGGAGACCCTGGAGCGTAACGGCCGTCACGTGGAGGCCGACGCCGTCCAACAGATTCGCCGCCGAGCCAATTGGTCCCATTATGTGGCCGAGCTAATCGGCAAGACCCAACGGGCAATCCGAACGCATGCCGAGATCTCCAAGCTGCGGCTCTTGCTCTATCCCTCCGGCTTACTGCCTCCGGACCGAAGCAAGATCGAGGTCGACGACGCCGGGGTGATCTGGCTCCGGTGAGACGGGCCCAGGCTGCCCGTAGAACTGGGCGCCGGCGTTCACCACACGGACACCATCATAGAGGATAGGGTGCTTAATGGAAGTTCGTGGCCGGGTGAGGCGCGCGCATCTGCTTGTCGATCTCCCGGCCATGTTATTGACCCTGGCAAGACGATGAACGATTCACCATCACAACCTCAGGGCACCTTGTCAAAAGCGTCCCGGTCGGCTTGCCGCGCGCGGCGCAGACCTCTGACCCTCAAGGAGGTCCGCTCCGCGTTCCGGGACGATCATCGATTTCCCCCCATTCTGTCGCTTGACCAGGCAGCCACCCTGGCCCATCTGGCCCCGAGCACGATCAAGAGACTGACCTCCGAAGGATGCTTCAAACACAGTGTCAGGAGACGCAGACCCCTGGCCTTCTGGCGCGATCGATTTGTGATGGAAGTCATGGACCTGGACAAGACCCGCGCTGCCAATAAGCGAAGGTCACGAAAGGAGGGCCGTTCCAATGAAACTGCTACACAAAGAGGTCGTTGCGGCGACCAGCCCGACGATCTATATCGGAAAGCGAACCTACAAAGATAAGAAAACCAAGGCCGTACGGGTAGCTCGACCCTATTGGGCCGAGTATTTTATCCATGGCCGACAATATCAGGAGTCCCTCAAGACCTCCAACAAAGCCGCGGCCCTGCGCCGCGCGTATGCCCTGGCTGAACGATTAGAGCGGGGCCAACAAAGCGTGCGCGACAGCCGAAGAACCATCGACGAATTAGCCGACGCCTATCAGATTCGTTGCGAGCAACTGGGGCGGGCACCCAAGACGATTGTGAAGTATCGTGGGCAGTTAAACCGGTTCAAGCAATGGTGCCAAGTGAAAGGCACCCGAAAGGCGAAGAAGTTCTCGCCGGATGACCTGTTCGCCTACCGAACCTATCTGGCAAGGGAATGCAAGCTGTCGGAGAAAAGCATCTACAACGAGACTATCGTGATCAAACAGCTGTTCAAGTGGGCGGCCAGGAACGGCTACATCTCCCGGAACCTGCTGGCGCCGGTCCGCTTCGAGAAGGTCAAGTCCCCGAAACAACCCTGCTTTACGATCCATCAGGTCGAGTTGTTGTTGGTTCGTGCGGAGTCCTGGGCCGCTCCCATGTTCACGACCCTGGCCTTCACCGGCATACGCATCGGGGAATTGAGACAGCTTACCTGGGACGATGTGGACCTCGACCATGGTGTCATTCACATCCACCGTGGCGGCAGCGGTAGCACACCCAAAGACAAGGAGGACCGCTTCATCCCTATCCATCACCGTAAGCTCCGGCCGACTTTACAGGCTCTGCCGCGCACGTCTACGCTCGTCTTTCTCATGCCGAACGGTAAGCCCGTCGACGACAAGAAACTGCGACGATATCTCAAGTCACTGTGCCGGCAATGCGGCTTCGCCTGCCCCTGGCAGTACAAGCTCCACACCTTCCGGCACTTCTTCGCCAGCTACTGCGCCCAGCAGAACCTGTCCTACAAGTACGTCCTGGAATGGATGGGCCACTCCTCCAGCGCCATTTTGGATCTGTACTTCACGATGAACGACCGCCACGCTCAGGCCGCGATGAACAGCATGAGCTTCGACAGCGAGGCGGAGAGGAAAAATAGGACAGAAGTAGGACAGTAGCTAGGGTGTAACTTTTCAACCCCCTCGCAACCTCCTCCCTGATAACCACTTACAACAGACCGCAGAAAATGAACGGAGAGGGCGGGATTCGAACCCGCGGTAGGAGTTGTACCCCTACGACGGTTTAGCAAACCGTTGCCTTAAGCCACTCGGCCACCTCTCCAAACCGTCAGTCCCCAATTTACCCGGCGATGCTCAGATTTGCAAGAGGATAAATGGCAGTTCCGCAATTTTGCCGCTTTTCGGCACAAGATGCCGCCTGCCAACGAGCCCGGATGCCCCAGCCGTCGCCGGTCGTCCTGCCCGGAAGCCCCCTGCCCGTGTTCTGAGGCTCCGGCCTCACTTGCTCTACCGGCCAACTTCCTGCCGCCGGCGGGCTTTTCCACGTTTCGGCCGTAACCTTGCAAGAGCCAGAAAAGGACCGATAAAGAACAGTGAAGAAATAACGAGTTCCTGGATCCCAGAGCCTCCAGCGGCCCTCCGGACTGAAGCGCCAAATCCGGCGTGCGTAACATCCGATGTGAGCGATTGGACTTCCTTGACAGGTCGCAACCCTTTAGAGGCTTGGCAGCACACGTGGAAGATCGGCAACTGCTGAGCCTTTTTTCTTGGCCTTTGCAGAGGAGTGCATACGCCCCTCCCAGCGGGAGCAAGGCGGGCTTGCCCACCGAGATCGCCGGGGCCGGCCTCAATCGGCGCTCAGGTTATTGGAGGCCGGCTTGTTGGGATCCACGGTAGTGTCGTTCGGCTCGGGCCAGAGCTGCGAGCGTGGCGTCCAGTAGCGAGCGAAGGCGGCGAAATCCTGGAGGTTGACAATGCCGTCGCCGCCGGGGGCAGACAGATCGGCCGACGAAGTCGCCGAGACGGCCAGCCACTGGCACGAGAACGTCGCCAGGTCCACAAAACGCACGTTCGAGTCGCCGTCGAAGTCGGCCTTCACGGGGCGGGTCAGTTCGATACCGTCACCGGTGCCGAGGTTGCGGGAATATTGCTTGTGCCAGGGATCGTTCCAGTGCTCGTAGACGCCGAGGCTCGCCAACGGGACACCGTCGCCCTCGGGGTCGTAGAACGTCCCGGAGGGAGGATCGTCCGCCAGCGCCGCCTCGAGGAGGTAGTCGTCGGTCCCGGAGATGCCCGCGTGGTCGTACCACTCGAGGCACAGGAAATCGAAGCAGACGCAATCGATCGCGACCGGATCCTGCGAGGCGAAGATGCTCGACGGCCAGTCCCCATAGAACGGCGGCATGTTCCACTTCTTCGGGTCGGAGGACCAGTTCTTGCCGGCAAAGAGGCCGTCGACGAGGTACAGCAGCGTTTTGCCGCCCAGTTCCGCGTGCCCCATCAAATCAACGAGGCACCGATACTGACCGACGGCCGGTGCGTTCCCGGCGAGGCTGTCGTGCATGTCGTAGTAGTTGTAGCTCTTGCCTCGCAGCGTGCCGTTGGGGTTCCTGATGAGCGAGCCATAGTGGTTCTTCCCGCAGACGGTGATGCCTGCGGTGCCATGGCTCTTGAGGATGGGGAAGTTGATAATATAATCGGCCTCGGCAAACGACTTGGGGAGAAAGTCCTGCTTCGTCCCATCGGCGTCCGGCGTGCTCCAGTAGAAGGGCACGTTGGAAAACTCGACCTCCGGCCGGCCGGGGCCGCCGACATTCGAGAGGTAGCGAACGTTCGGGAACTCGGGCACAACCCGGTCGAAGATCAGGTTGGGCATGATGCGGCCCGGATCGCCGATCGTGATGTCCTCTTCGGCCGCACCGACGACGTGCACCAGTTGCCTCAGCAACGCCGCGATCATCGCCGGAGAATTGTCGATTCGATTCTTGTTGCTGCCAGTCTGCTCGAACGTGCTCGTATTGGCGTTGTAGCAGAGCGTATTGTTGATCTTGATGGCGATCTTCTCGCCGGGCGTGTAGCCGACGTCGCCTTTTCCGCGCGATGAATTGAAATGGCGCAGGAGCCTCTCCCACGCCACCGCATCGGTACTCTCGCCCGCCAGACCGCGGATCGCCCGCGACAGCATCCTGTCGACCACGGCCGCGTCCGTACACGCTTGGTCGTACCACCGCTGCGAAGAGCTGTACCCCTCCCACTTGGTGGCGTTGGGCTCGTGAATCCAGACCACCCTGCCGGGCTGCACGCCCCGCGCGGCGCCGAGCGGGACGTTGGGTACCGGGAACCCGCCGGCAACCGCCCGCTCGTCGCCGGGAGCGACCAACAGCCACACCACAGCGACGCCCAAGCCCAGGCACACCATGCCCGCAAGGAGCCTCACGCCGGTAAAACAGCGCCGCGCCTTGCGAAACGCCGCCAGCGAACCGGCCAATCCCAACAACCACAGGACAAAGCCGGAGGCCAGCGGAAACGCCACGCGCTGGCACGGGTAAGCCGCCCGCGAGGGCTTCGGAATCACCCGCACCAGAAACCACACCAGCGAACCCAGGCCCACCAAGGGAAGAAGCCACCGCAACGATGGACAGAGCATCCACCCGCGTCGGTGTCGCCGAGCCACGTCGCCGGCGCGCGGGCGCTCACAGCTCATTCGACGTACCATAGCCTGCTCCTCTCCGAAGACGCCGGCCCGCCCGGCCTCACGATGTGCCGAGGACTACACCGGCAGAGCCTCGTTCCATCCGCGGCAAAGCCGCTCAATGTCCCGGGCCACGATGTCCGCCACAATCCGCTGCAGTTCGGTCTGTTCCTGCGCCGACAACTCGTCAACGTACATCGGCACAGCCGTGGCTTGCCCGTCGTCTGTCGTGACTGCCGCCGGCGACCGCTTCTTCCTGCGTCCGGCGGTAATGCGACGCTGCCTGGCCAGTATGCTCTCGGCCAGATTGAACGTCGGTATCTCGTTATCGCCAGTAAGGCCCCGTTCGGTCGCGTTCTCCCGGAGATCGGCACCGGCGTCGCCCGTCCGGCGGTTCTTTCGTTTGGACCCGGGCTTTTTGCCCCGAGAGCGGGCGGATGCCTTCGGATTCCCGTCACTGCCGGCATCATCCTCCCCACGGAACGGCGGGATCACGTCGGCGATCCGAAGCACCTTCTCCGTTCTGCCCCCGGCTGTCCGGTCCATCTCATCCATGATATGAAACTCCTCCTGAACAACTACAGTGTATCGCGACGGATGCGTCAGATCAAGGCGTTTTGCCGCCCACCGTGCAACGGTGCCCTCAGACGTCATCCACGCGCCGAAGCACAACGGCCTTGACATCCCCGGCCTGCCGGCCCGGAATCTCCAGCGCCCGGAGCACGAGAGACGTTTCGCCGCGGTCCAGCTCGACCGTTCCCAGCGTCAGCGGCGCCCAGACCTTCTCGTAGACCTCGCCGCGAGGCACCCGGTCCGGACTGGGAATCGGCCTGGGATCATGGGCCTTTTCGACCGTCCCGGCCAGATGTCTGCCGCCAATTTCGACGCGTAGCTTCGCCCCCACGTTCTCGGCGGCACAGACGTACATCAGCGTCACCTCAAATCGACCCGGCTCGACGACCTTCACGGGCCACCAGGCACGAGCCTTCGTATCGGTCCAGTTCGTGATCCAATCGTTGGCCCAGCCGGAACGACCGCAATAGCTGATCCCCTGCCGCGACGCCGGCTCCAGGAACGCTTCGTGCCCGGGCAGCGTAACGAGCGGCCAGCCACGATGCCCCACCTCGGTCGGGATGGGGTCAAAGCCCGCTTTCGTCACGTCTTTCGCCATCGCTTCAAACGCGTCACGCAGCTTCGCCAGAATTTGCGGAGACTTCTGCGCGAGGTTGACGCGCTGGCCCGGGTCCTCGACCATATCATAGAGCTGCCAGTCCTTGCGCGCTTTGACCGCCCGCCAGCGCTGGCTGCGCACCGAGCCGCGAACGCTCGACAGATCGCCGCCGGGCGAGCGGAAAGTGAACAGCATCCGGTCGGGCCAGTTCCGCGCATCGCCGGCCAGCAACGGAGCCAGGCTCTTTCCATCCAGAGGCAGGGTCTTGGGCATGGGCAGGCCGCACAGTTCCACGATCGTCGGAAACAGATCGATGTGAGCCGCAATCTGATGAACCGTGACGCCCGGCTCGATATGTCCCGGCCAGCGGACGAACAGCGGCACGCGCACGCCGCCCTCGTCCACGCTGCCCTTGCGCCCCTTCATCCCGCCGTTGAACCGGTCCGAATTGGGACCGTTGTCGGTGAGAAACAGCACGATGGTGTTGTCCCGCAAACGCAGATCGTCAAGACGCCGCAGGAGTCGGCCGACGTTGTCGTCGATGTTCTCGCACATACCGTAGATGCAGGCCAGCTTGTCGTCGAGCCCGCGAGCCTTGTACTTGTCGAAATACCGGTCGGGGACCTGGAACGGGCCGTGCGGAGCGTTGTAGGGTACGTAACAGAAGAAGGGCCTGTCCTGGTTCTTCTCGATGAACGCCAGCGCCGCGTCCGTCAGCACGTCGGTAATATACCCGCTGGTCTTGACCGGGGTGCCGTTGCACTCCAGCGTCGTATCGAAATAGTTGTTCCAGTGTCCGGCGCAGAAGCCGAGGAACTCCTCGAAGCCCTGCCCGTTGGGATGGTGGGGGTAATGCGCCCCGTTGTGCCACTTGCCGAAGCAGCCGGTTGCGTATCCCGCCCGTTTGAGGGCGTCGGCCAACGTCACTTCCTCGCTGCGCATCGTCTCGTAGGCGCGCGTGACGCCGTGGGTGCCGGTGCGCAGATGATAGCGGCCCGTCAAGAGGCTGGCCCTCGTCGGGGCACACACGGGACTGACGAAGAAACGGTCGAATCGAGCCCCCTGGCCGGCCAACCGATCCAGAACGGGCGTATCGATCTTGTCGTTTCCGTGCGAACGGATGTCGCCCCAACCCTGATCGTCGGTCATAATCAGCAGGACGTTCGGCGGCCTGCGCCGCGTCCCGGCCGCCATCGCCAAACCTTGCGAGAAGCCACCGCCCGTGGCTCCGGCCACCGCCGTCAGGCCCAGCGCCTGGAGAAACTCTCTTCTGCTCTGCGTCCTCATACCCGCTCCTCCTTTACGAAACGCGTTTCACGTAAGCAAAATAGGCCCCCCGCGAGGTCCCGTCGTCGGCGGTGAACCACGTCCGCAACGTGGTCTTGCCTGCAGGCAGGGAGACTTTGAACGTCACCTCCTTCGCCTGCGCGTCGATGGGCTTGCTGACATCCACATTGGCGATCTGGAGCCTGGCCTGCTGGGCCCGGATCGCCTTGCCGCCCGGAATGGCCGCATTGATCGGCGCATCGACCTCCCGCGGCCACCGACGCAAAGAGAACTCGTACTCGCCGGCCCGCGCGACCTCCACGGCCCAAAAACCGTTGGCCTTCAAACCGTTGCGGATATGTCCCTGGGCCCACGGCACCGCCCCACCTCCGTGCCAGTCGTGACAGGTCAGCCGCGCGGGATTCTCCTCGTCGGAGCCGAGCACGATCTCACAGTATTCATCGAAACGCTGCGAGACGCTCTCCCACCATTTCTCGTAGGCCTGGCGCAGTTTTCGCACCACGTCGGGATACTCGGCGGCCACGTCGCGGCTCTGGCCGGGATCGCGCGGAAGGTCGTACAACTCCTTGCCATTGATGAGCCGCCAGCGGTCGGTCATGACGGCGCTCTTACGCCACTTCTCCGGGTGCTCGATACGCTGGGAGTCCGTCACGAGAATGCGGTCGGGCCAATCCGCGCCAGCGCCCTTGAGCAGCGGCGCGATGCTCGTCCCGTCAAACGTCACCTGCGCCGGTCCCGGCAAGCCGCACAGGTCGATCAACGTCGGCAGCAAATCGACGTGGGCCGTGAGACGGTTGACGTTCCGCCCGCCGCCCAGGCCCCCTCCCGGCCAGCGGACGAAACACGGCACGCGGTGCCCACCCTCGTATTCGCTGCCCTTGGTCCCGCGCATGCCCGAGTTGAAGCCCTTGCCCCCGCGGAAGCCGGCGGCGGTCCCGTTGTCGGTCATGAAAATGAGAATCGTGTTCTCTTCCAGGCCGAGGGCCTTGAGCTTGCCGAGGAGCCGGCCCATGTTCTCGTCGATATTCGTGATCATGCCATAGAAGTTGGCGTTGGGGACGTTCTTGTCCTTATACAAACCGCTGTATTTCTCCGAGACGTTATAGGGCCCGTGCGGCGCGTTGGTCGTCAGGTACACGAAAAACGGACGGTTGCGGTTGGCTTCGATGAAGCGCATCGCCCCGTCGAACCAGATATCGGTACAATAGCCGGTGTGCTTCTCGGGCGTGCCGTTGTGCCAGTAGGTGTCGTCGAAGTAGTCGTTGCCCCAGAAATCGGGGGTCTGGCCGACGCCCCCGCCGCCGTGGACCAGAACTTCGTGGAATCCACGGTCCTGCGGGCGGAACGGGAAGTTGTCACCCAGGTGCCATTTGCCGAAGATGGCGGTGCGGTAGCCGCCGGCGCCGAAGACGTCCGCCATCGTCACTTCATCCCTGCGCAGCAGGGAGCGTCCCATGATCGTATGCCAGACGCCCGTTCGATTGCAGTAATGTCCGGTCATCAGCGCCGCCCGCGTCGGCGCGCAGGTCGGGCCCACGTGAAAATCGGTCAGCCGAACGCTCTGCTCGTAGAGCGCGTCGAGGTTCGGGGTGCGAATGATCTCGTTGCCGTGACATCCAAGATCGCCGTACCCCTGGTCGTCGGTGATTACCACGATGACATTGGGGGACTTGTGGTTCGCCTGTTGGCCGGCTCCGGCCGGCTCGGGTCCGAAGGGACTCGCCACCGTCCCCGCCGCTGCGACGCCAAGCGTCCGAAGGAACTCTCTTCTGCTTTGCATGGCCTTCCTTTCCGCACATTTGTCCCGGCCCCAAGCCCGCCGCGCGTTCAATCGGCCGGGCCGGGCGTCAATGAATACTGCGTGAAGCTGCCTAAATCCAGCTCGCGCACGAGGGAATTGACCTCCTCGATCCGAACGCTCTTGATCGCCTCGACGTCCTCCTCGATCGGGCGGTATTTGCCCAAGTACATCCAGTTGAAACCCAGATCGACCAAGCGTCCCATCGGCAGTTCGTTCTTGATGACCAGCGCGCTGAGCACCTTGTTCCTGGCCATCGTCAGCTCCTCGGCGGTAATCCCGTCGCGCGCCAGATCGGCAAAAATGTCGTCCACGATGCCCATCACGCGCGGGGTATTTTCCGCGCCGCAGCAAATATAGCTGTAGAACAGCCCGGTCCCGTCCATCGCACCGAAGTGCAGCGAAGCCGCTTCGGCGAGGGCCTTGTCCACAAGCTCCCAGTAGAAGCGCGACCCGTGATCATCGCCGACGATGACGCCCAGCAACGATGCGGCGAAGCGCCGCGGGTCCTGCGCCGAGACACCCGTATGCATCATACAGATGTGCTGGCGCTTCAGATTGGGCTTGGCCGCCTGTTCTTTCCGTTTGGTGCCCTCGTAATGCGTCAGCGTCCGCTCGGCCGTTTGCGTCGACCACGAACCGGCCGCCGCCTCCACCGCTCCGCAGAAGCGATCCCAGTCGAAGTTGCCCGTGCAGGCGACGACCATATTGTTCGGCGCGTACCGCCGGGCGAAATACTCGCGCATCTGTTCGGCCGACAGCGCATCGATGCTCTCGACGGTGCCCAGGACGCTGTACCCGCACGGGTGCGTGCCAAAGTGCAGCGCCCGGCAGCGGTCGATCACGTCGAAGGACGGCGCGTCCTGGTACATCGCGATCTCTTCCTTGATGACGTTCTTCTCGATATTGAAGTCGTCGTCGCGCAGCGCCGGCCGCATCAGCTCGGACCACAGCTCGGTAATCTGCTCCAGGTATTCCGGCAAAACCGCGGCGTAGAAAACCGTGTTCTCCTCGCTGGTGAACGCGTTGAACTGCGCCCCCCGGCTGTCGAACGCCTCGTTGACCTCCAGGGCGCTGAGCCGGTCGGTCCCCTTGAACAGCATGTGTTCCAGAAAGTGAGAGACGCCGTTGATTTCGGCCGTCTCGTCCCGGGCGCCCGTGCGAACGAAGAAGCCGACCGCCGCCGACATGGCCGCCGGATTGATCTCACCAATCAAAACGAGACCGTTCGATAGCGTCTTTTGCCTGAACTGCATAAGCCTCACTCGACTCGGACTTCCCTGGGGCCGATCGTGACGACCGTGAAGTCCCGGAAAGGGTTCTTTTTCAAAAAGGCCAGCACCGAATCAACCGTGGTGGCCTCGATTCTCTGCTTGATCTCGTCGAGACTGCGGACCCGGCCCAGCATGTAGTAGTCGCCGCCCATCGAGCTGACGCGGTTGCCGGACGACTCGCTCTGCATGACCAGCGAGGATTTCAGTCCGACCTTGGCCCGGTCCAGCTCCGCCTCGCTGATGCCCTCGGCGAGACGGCGGAATTCGCTCACGATGACGTCCAGGGTCTCCTGGGCCTTCTCCGGCGTGGTGCCCGCGTAACACATGATGCCGGCGGCGTCCTTGAGCGAGTGGTACCGGGCCCCAATGGCGTAGCAGAGACCGCGTTTCTCCCTGACCTCGGTAAAAAGCCGGGCGCTCATACCGCCGGAGAGAATCGAGACCGCCACCCGCGCGTCATAGTAGACCTCCTCGATGAACCGGGCCGTGTCCGTCATCAGCCCGATATGAACCTGTGCCCCCTCGTTGGGGATATGCGTGTACTTGCCGAGCCGAGGACGCAACTCGGGCGGCTGCGACAACGACGGCTCACAACGTGCAAACGCGCCCTCGAGCAACCGGCACACAGCGTCGAAATCGTATTTGCCCGCCACGGAGAAAATCGTCCGTCCCACGTCGAATTTGTTGCGGACAATGTCGCGCATCACGTCGGAGGCCAGATTCTTCAGCTCATCGATCTGTCCGACGGTGCTGCGCCCCAGCGGGTCGGGATAGAAGCGTTTCCGCAGTTCGAGCATCACCTTCTGACGCGGCTCGTCGTCCAGCGCGAGCACCCCTTCGACCGCAAGCTGGCGAGCGAGCTCGAATTGCTCGTCATCGAGAGAAGGGTTCAAAATAACGTCGCTGTACAGGGTCAGGGCCTCGGCGAGATTGCTCGCCTCCAGGGCGGCCCCAATGGACAGATGCGCGCTGCCCACCGAGCCGGACCGGTGCAGACCGAGCCCGTCGAGCGCGTCGCCCAACTGCCGGCTGTCCCGATCGCCGGCGCCGCGAAAGATCCAATCGGAGATGACGTTGGCCGCGCCGCAGGCGTCCGCTGGCATCAGCGCCGCCCCGGCCGGCAGCAGAAAACCGAACGCCACCGACTCCACCCCCGGCATCGGCTCGCCCAGCAACACCATGCCGTTGTTCAATACATGCTTGTCCGTCTGCTGCTCCATGCACAATCCCATAAAACGATACGACGGGCTTCGACCCACGCGGTTCTCTCATCGCTGAGCAGTTTAGTACAAAAGAACGCGGATTCTACCACCGATCCCCCCCGCTTTCAACCGTCAATTTCCCCCGGCTTGACGCGGATACACGCCGGATGGTATACTCATATGTCGTTGTTAGGCGGCAAGATCCATGACACGGAGCGCGATGCGTGCCGGCCGCGCAATGGTGGCCGGGCCGGCCGGGAGAAACCACCGTGGCAAACCGAAGGCAAGCGTTTACGCTCATTGAACTGTTGGTCGTCATTGCAATCATCGCGCTGCTCATGTCGATCCTGATGCCGGCGCTGCAGCGCATCAAGAAGCAGGCCAAGAACGTCATGTGCCAGGCGAACCTGAGACAATGGGGCCTGGTCTGGGCCATGTACGCCGAGGACAATGACGGAAAGTTCCCCGACTACCTCGGCAGCAACTGGATGCAGGCCCTCATAGACTACTACGCCGATACCGATGCGATGCTGTACTGCCCGATGACGACCAAGACGATCGAGGAGGGCGCTCCGCCCCGCTACGCCGTCATCGGCACCGCCAACGACCCGCGCGGCAGCTACGCCCTGAACGAGTGGGTCTACGACAGCGACGACACCGGAGGCGGACGAAGACTGGCCCGCATGGATGCGCCACTACAAGGACTACTAACACGATCCTACCAGGAAACGGGGGCGCAGAATCCGAAAGACACTTCCTGAAATCAAAGCAGGCAGAGCCGCAACCAACAAGAACGAACAACAGGCAGGTTAGAACCGACATGAGAGTTGAATCGACGACGAGGCCAGGCGCATCCCTTTTCCTGGCCGCATCCGTTGGAATCGCCGCCTTGCTGGCCGGTGCCGTTTCGGCCGAGAACTGGCCTCAGTGGCGAGGGCCCCGCGGCGACGGCACCAGCCTCGACCCGCACGCACCCACCGCATGGACAAGCGTGGACAACGTCACATGGAAAGCCCCCCTGCCGGGCAAAGGGCATGCCTCGCCCATTGTCTGGTCGGATCGCATCTTCGTCGTCACGGCGCTGAAAGAACAGCAGCAGCGTTTGCTTCTCTGTCTGGACCGCGCCACGGGCAGGCAGTTGTGGCAGCGCGTGGTTCTGGAAGCGCCACCCGAAAGGATCCACGCACTCAACAGCCACAGTTCCTCGACGCCGGCGACCGACGGGGAGAGAGTCTACGTCAGCTTTCTCGACCGCGACCGGATGTTCATCGCCGCCTACGATTTCGCGGGCAACCAGGTATGGCAGGTCCACCCCGGACCCTTCGCGAGCATACACGGCTATTGTTCGAGCCCGGTTCTGTGGAAAGACACGATCATCGTCAACGGCGACCATGACGGCCCGGCCTACATCGTCGCGCTGGACCGGGCCACCGGCAGAACGGTCTGGAAAACGCCCCGCCCGAACAGGACGCGCAGCTACTGCACGCCCATCCTTCGCCGGATCGACGGCCGCAACCAGATGATCCTTTCAGGCAACATGTGCGTCGCCAGCTACGATCCCGACTCCGGACGACAGCACTGGATCATCGACGGCCCCACCGAACAGTTCGTCGCTTCGCTGGTCTACAACGGCGAACTGCTCTTCATGACCTGCGGCTTCCCGGACCGGTTTATGCAGGCGATCCGCCCGGACGGCCAAGGCAACGTCACGGCCACCCACGTCGCCTGGCAGAAGGACCGGGACTGCGCCTACGTGCCCAGCCCCATCGCCGTGGGGCCCTACTTCCTGCTCGTCTCGGACAACGGCGTGGCAACCTGCCTGGAAGCGAAAACGGGGCGGAGCCTCTGGCGACGGCGCCTCGGACCACACTTCAGCGCCTCGCTGGTGACCGCCAACGGACGGGTCTATTTCCTGTCGGACAGAGGTATCATGACCATCGTCAAGCCGGGCCCGACATTCGAGGAAGTGGCCCGCAACGAGCTCGGCGAAAAGACATTCGCATCTCCGGCGCTGAGCGAGGGACAGATCTTCATTCGAGGCGTCCAGCACCTGTTCTGCATCGGAAAAAGAGTTGCCCCGTGACCGCTTTATAGTTGTCGGCGCGTGGTACGTTCTCTACAATGTAGCGTCGAAAGTCGCCGTTGGCGTGCCATGAGTGAAAGTGCAAGCGAGGTGCCACAATGCGGAAACGTCGGGCTTTCACGCTTATCGAACTGTTGGTCCTCATTGCTGTCATGGCGCTGTTGATGGCGATCCTGCTGCCGACGCTCCACCGCATCCGAAAGCAGGCGCGAGCGGTCGTCTGCCGGGCCAACCTGCGACAGTGGGCACTCATCTTCAAGAGCTATACCAGCAGCAGCGAGGGCGCTCTGCACAACCAGGGATTCTGCGAGATCGCCGCCCCCGAATTCTGGATGTACTGGCTTACGCACAACGCACCCGGTACGGAGAAGATTCGCTGCTGTCCCATGGCCACCTAAACCTGCGCACGATACCGGCGGCTTTCCCGCCAACCCCCAGGTCGCCGGCGGAACGTTCCGCGCCTGGGGCAAGTTTCGACCGTTTATCTCCCGGCATACGCAGACCGAGCAATCCTACTTCGGCAGCTACAGCATCAACAACTGGCTGTCAGTGCCGGACAACAGCGGCAACAGCGGACCCTCCGTCAGGACGCGATGCAAGTCCTGTCAGGACGTATGAAGCAGCATGGGCTCAAGCCCATCCTATTCATGAAAGGCTG
>CAYPZL010000105.1:0-19526 GCA_964415045.1 uncultured Pirellulales bacterium
GAAGATTTTTCCTCCCTAAAGTAAGCCTAATCTCCATTTTGCAAAAGTTCAGTTTCTGCTTCGGTTCATGGGCTGTCTGCTCCTTGGATTTGTCGGCTTGCCTGACGGCCCTGTCTTTCAAGCGGTAAGTGCGGCCGGTGATCGTGATGATCTCGGCATGGTGCAGGAATCGGTCCAGGATGGCGGTGGCCGCCGGGACATCCCCCAGGAGTTTGCCCCGCCAGGCGCTACACTTTCACTCCGCCCTTCACACAACAGACTGCAGAAAATGAACGGAGAGGGCGGGATTCGAACCCGCGGTACCCGAAGGCACACTGGTTTTCGAAACCAGCTCGATCAGCCACTCCGACACCTCTCCGTCAGGCGCGGTCTCAGGTCCGGCCGGACCGCCGACCACATCGCCAACTATGGCACCTATTGTACCTTACGTTTGCCTAAGTTCAAGCACAAAGGCAACGTCGAGTTCGAGCGACGTGGCGATGGCTCAACGCCGGCGGCTCGTATAGTGCCACACGCAGCAGACAAATCGCCCATCGCCAGGTTGCCGCTTGAGGCTGCCACCGGCATGTCAGAATATTTTGACAGACACGAATCCGCGCCGAGAGGCAGACGGGATGAAGGTCCAATCGAAGAGACCGGGATGCACCGTGGGGACATTTCTGGTATACTGGGACCGTGCATTCCGCATCGTAGAGTGCGGTTCCGGTTGGGGATCTCTCGCATGGCCGAAAGAAGGGGATTCACGCTGATCGAGCTGTTGGTCGTGATCGCGATCATTGCGCTGTTGATGGCGATCCTGATGCCGGCGTTACAGCGGGTCAACAAGCAGGCCAAATCCGTAGCGTGCCTGGCGAATCTGCACCAATGGGGGCTGGTTTTCTCCCTGTACGCCGAGCAGAACCACGGCTACTTCCTCAGCGGATTGGCCGAAGGGGTGGCCAATGTCGGCAAATACTGGTGGATGGAGCCGCTCAAGCCGTTTTACCAGGACGAGCGCATCCGCCTGTGCCCGGTGGCGACCAAGCCCTACAACGAGGGGGGCTGGATCCCGTTCGGCGCCTGGCACGTGGCCGGCGATACGGGCAGCTATTCGCCCAACGGCTGGCTCTGCAATCCGCCGGCGACCATGAACACATTGCACAGCCGGCCCACGGCGGACAACTGGCGAACGCTCGACGTCAAGAACGCCGCCGAGATTCCGATGTTCATGGATTGTGCGTGGGACGATGCGTGGCCGCGCCATACCGACAGCCCCCCGGCCCATGACGGGGAGGTGATCGAATCGCCCAATCAGAACGAGATGAAGCGGTTCTGTGTGAATCGGCATGAGGGGTTCGTCGGCGGTTTGTTCGTGGACCGCTCGGTGCGGAGGGTTGGGCTCAAGGAGCTGTGGACGCTCAAGTGGCACCGGTCGTTTCGCACGCGCGGCGTCTGGACGAGGGCCGGGGCGGTGGAGCCGGGAGATTGGCCGGCATGGATGAGGCAATTCAAGGACTACTGATTCCGCCTTGTGCCGGGCGGCTCCGGCCAGACGTGGCGACGCCGGGTCGGGGGCCGGCCGGAATCTGAAAATATCAAGTTTTTTTTATTTTTCTTGTGGACGCCGGCGACGCCCGGCAGTATAGTGCAAACTCAGTAAAGGTGTATGCTTTCCTCCCTCGGAGTCTACCCCTTAGAGCAGCAGAGGGATTCTATGTTTGCAGGCCGATTCGGCCTCAGGAGAAGAGCACGTGGCAAAAGGCACAGTAAAATGGTTTGATTCAGGCAAGGGTTTTGGCTTTATCGTTCCGGACGATGGTGGTGAGGACCTGTTCGTTCACCACTCCGAGATTCGGACGCAGGGCTACGCCACTCTCGACGAGAATCAGAAGGTCGAGTTTGAAGTCGGGCAGGGCAAGAAGGGCCCGTGCGCGACCAACGTTTTGCCTTGCTGAGGCAAGACAAGGCTTAAGAATCGCAAGGCTCTGCCCCGTGGTGGAGCCTTTTTCATGAGCCGGACAGGGCTCCCTCAAGGCACCGGGCTCGAAAGCCATCACGCAGACCACCGCGCCGGCTCTACGCGCGCAGGATTCGCACCATGGTATGGGCAATGTCCTGGTTCTTCGAGCAGAGCAGGTTTACGGCGAATTGGCCGTCGGCTTTGCGGAGGACGTCCAGCTTATCTCCGGCGTGGTCGGAGCAGATGCCGGCGGCCTCCTCGACGATGAGGCTTGCGGCGGCGACGTCCCAGGGCTTGAGTCCGGCCTCGTAGTAGGCCGCGAGCCGTCCGGCCGCGACGTAGCACATATCCAGCGCAGCCGAGCCGTACCGCGCGACGTCCGCCGCCTGATTCAGCGCCCGCTCGTATTGGGCGATCTCCTTCTTGAGCGCCGCCCTGCGACGATAAGCGAATCCCGTGCCGATGATGCTCGCGGCCAGTGTGGCGTCCGGATTGGCCATGAGCAGGGGGGCGCCGTTGAGGAAGGCGCCGTGGCCCCGCACGGCGTGAAACAGCTCGTCGTTGAGACACGGAGCGTAGACGACGCCGGCCTGCGGGACGTTGTTCCGGCAGAAAGCGATGGACACGGAGAAATACGGCAGGCCGTTGGCGTAGTTGCGCGTGCCGTCGAGGGGATCGACGATCCACAGACGTTCGGCCGAGGCGGCATCCGGGAACGATTCCTCGGAGAGGATGGCATCGTCGCGGAAGTGCCGACGGATCGCATCCACGATGATCCGCTCGGCCTGCACGTCCTGGATCGTCGCGTAGTTGTGGGTGCCCTCCTTGAAGGTTTCAATCCGCACGTCATCTATGGAATCCTGCAGATACCGTCCGGCCTCGGCCGCGGCATCCAGGGCCACTTCCAGCTCTTTGGTCAACTCCGCCATTATCAGTACTGAAACCGCCTTTCCCGTCTGTTCGACGTAGTGATCGATCGCACCTTCGTTCTGTACTCTTCGCTATCGGCCAAAGGTCCGGCCCCGCCGCCGGGCCATGCTACCGCAACGCGGCTCCCCCGGCAACCCTCGCGCAGCGCCGTGGCTTGATTCGACCCTGCCGAATTCGAGCTTCCGGGTTGACATGGGCGGGCGTTGCCGGTAGAGAAGGAGCGTGATTTCGTTACGTCTGGGGGCTTCGCTGGCTGCCTGCGCGGCGGCTGTCGGCGATCGCCCGGATGTGCTTATGAGCTAACCCTTTTTGCCACAAGGTTGTGCGTATGCCGGGGCGTCGATGGCGCTGGTCCGGTGGATTCGGCACAGTTGCGTCGCAGGGGGTGAGCTGGTAGATTTGGTGATCCTGGAAGACAAAGGGAGATACATGAAGGCAATCGTCCTCGCAGCCGGATTCGGAACGAGACTCAGACCTCTTACGGACAACACGGCCAAACCGCTGATCGACGTGGCCGGCCGGCCTATCATCGATCACATCATCGACAAGATCGAGACGCTCTCCGAGGTCGATGAGATCGTCGTGGTGTGCAACGAGCGGTTCGCCGCCGACTTCGAGACGTGGCGCGCCGCCCAGAAGCGTTCGAAGCCGATCCGCCTGTTGAACGACGGCACCACCTGCAACGAAGACCGGCGCGGAGCCGTGGGAGACATCGCCTTCGCGCTGGAACACATGAACGGCGACCCGGACGTTCTGGTGGTAGGGGGGGACAACATCTTTGCCTTCGATCTCGAGCCGCTGCTGGTGAGCTACCGCGAGTACGGCAATTCGATCGCGGTTCGCGATGTGAAGAACATCGGTCTGGCTCGCCTGTACGCGACGGTGGAGCGGACGCCGGAGGGCCGCGTCACAGCGATGATAGAAAAGCCGGACAGCCCGACCACGACGATGGTTTCGGTGTGCATCTACGTCTACGGCACGTCGATCCGCACCCGCGTTCGCGAATACGCCGAAGCCGGGCACGGTATGGACACCACGGGGGAGTTTGCTTCCTGGCTGTGCACCGTCGAGCCCGTCTACGGCTGTCTTCTGGAGGGCACGTGGTTCGATATCGGCGATATGGAATCGCTGGAGAAGGCCCGCCAGGCTTTCGGTCGCCTGGGCTAACCAGCGGGGCGCCGGGCCCGGGTCTCCTCGGGGGGCGGCTCTGCCGTCCAGGGCCGGGGCGTTCAATGAACTTACGGAGGGTAAGGTCGCGCAGGGGATGGACTGCAGTTTGTTGCGGTTGTGAGTGCCCGTGCCTTTTTGGGGTGGGACTCCAGGCCCGTCCCGCGTGCTCGAGGGATGCGTCGCTCGCATGGCGTGGTGCGGTCGGGTCGCCGGCGTTGCAGGCCCAGCGGGGGTGGCCAATGGGGTTTCCATTGGGCAGTTGCTCCTTTATAATACTCCGTAGCTTACGAAGGCGCGTATGAAACCAGCTTTTGACAAAGTCAGCGACGCGGAGTTACTGCAGCGTTACATGCAGGGCGACGAGACGGCGTTTCGCGAGATCGTCGGCCGCTACAGGAACGGTCTGTACGCGTTTCTCAAGCAGTTTCTCAACCAGCCGGACCTTGTCGAGGACGTCTTTCAAGAGACCTTTCTCCAACTGTTCACCAGCCGGGCAAGCTTCGATCAGAGCCGGCCGCTGCGGCCCTGGCTCTTCACCATCGCCGCCAACAAGGCCAAGGATGCCCTGCGCAAAGCCCAACGCACCAGCGCCGTGCCGATCGGGACCATTTCCGAGGCCCAGGACATGTCGTTCGACGAGATGCTCGACACCCTCAGCTCCGATAATACCGTTCCCTACGACGAGGTGGAGCGCAACGAGACGGCCGAGCGTGTCGGGCAGGTCATAGCGAATATGCCGGAGAGCCTCCGCGAAATATTAATTTTGGCCTACTTTAACAAATTTTCCTATAAACAAATGGCCGAGATTCTGGGTATACCCATAGGGACAGTAAAAAGCAGGCTACATACAGCCGTAGCTCGTTTTGCCAAGGACTGGAAGGCTTTTGCGGGGAGTAAAGAGGTCAAATGACACCGCTGACAGATGAACAGAAGCAATTGGTGTTTGACTACTCCTTTGATCTGACATCCGATCACCAGACCGCGGAAGCCGAACGACTGTTGGCCTCGAGCCGGGAAGCCGCCGAACTCCATCTGTCCCTGAAAGCCACCCTCTCTCCCCTGGACAGCCTGGAGCCGGAACCCTGCCCGGATGAACTGGCCGAGGGCACAATCCAAAGGTTGAAAGAGCAGTCCCAGGCCGAATTCGGCCCGGGGCGCCTGGAAGAGCTGCTGGCGGCCGAACGGTCGAGAGGCGTGACGATTCGCATTCCGTTCTTGCGCAACTGGGGCGAGGTGGTTGCCGTGGCGGCTGTCATCGTCCTGATCCTGAGCGGCCTGTTTCCCGCCGTCGGCATGATGCGCCAGAAGCAATGGCAGGCTCGCTGCGGCCAGCGCCTGGGCGGCATCTACCACGGAGTATCGGACTACCTTGCCGATCACGACGGTATGCTGCCGACCGTCTCTGTCACGCGGGGCACCCCGTGGTGGAAAGTCGGCTATCAGGGGCGGGAAAACTATTCGAATACCCGCCGGGCCTGGCTGCTGGTCAGGAAACGCTACGTGCAGCCAAGCCTGTTTCTCTGCCCCGCCCGGAAGGTTGACCGTCAGGTGGATGTCGAATCCCTGGACGTAGACCAGTACAACGACTTTCCCGGTCGCGCCTACATCCATTTCAGCATTCGCGTTCGCCCCCCGCAGGAGGCGGAGCCCGGCTTGGTGCAACGAAGGGTGTTGATGGCCGATCTGAATCCGCTTTGCGAGAGCCTCCCGACCGACCACTCGTCCCCGCCGAGCATCGAGCTGTGCAAAGAGCTGCTGCGGTCCAACAGCCGCAACCACGACAGCCGCGGACAGAACCTGCTGCTCTACGACGGCTCCGTGGAATTCGTGCGGGTGCGGAAATCCAGACTTTCCGACGACGATATCTACACCCTCCAGGACATGTCCTGCGGCTCCAGGGTCAAGGGCCGCGAATACCCCTCCTCCGACACCGACACGTTCCTGGCTCCGTAAGTCGCGCCCACCGAGCCATCTGCCGAAACAGCCCTCCCCCCCAATTGGCTTCGTTTGACATCCCAGGCCCCCGCCGTCTGGAATCCCCAATCCCAAATCTCCAACGGGGCCTCCGGGGTCAACTCTTGACTCTTGACGGGCCCTACACGTTGCACACGTTGATTGCCTGGCATAGTCCTTCGCGGGGATCGCGGGTTGGCATGAATTCGTGGCCGATGTAGCCGGTGAAGCCGGTCCCGGCGATGGCCTTCATGACCGCGCGGTAGTTGATCTCCTGGGTATACAGGGGGCACCATACGTGTTTCTTTGTTGCCATCTTGTCGGTGAGAGTATGGGATTGGCGTATGGCACGGCTGGCGAGAGTTGTGGTTCCGGGTGTGCCGCACCATGTGACGCAGCGTGGCAATCGGCGGCTGATGACGTTCTTTAGTGAGGACGACTGGGAGCAGCTCACGTGTGCCTACGATCCCGGTGGGCGGCGCGAACGGCCCCGGCGCTATTCCCTGGGGCAGGTGTTGGCCAGGCAAAGGCGAGCGTTTCTCTGGAGGCGTTGGCGGCCGGGGCGCAGGAGCGGGGAGCCGGCGAAGGCGCGCTGGAAGGTTTCGTCGGTCATGCGGAGGACTTCGTGGAGGTTCAGGCGGGCGCGGTCGCCATGGTGGGGCAGCTTTCGGTTCGTGCGCGGCGGAGCGGCCTCGGTGTGGGGGCAGGGCAGGACGCATTCGTCGCAGCCGAAGAGGCGGTCGCCGATCTTTGCGGCCAGGTCGCCCGGGATGTCACCGGCGTGCTCGATGGTCAGGTAGCTGATGCAGCGGGTCGCGTCGAGCTTTCCGTCGTCGCGCAGGGCGCCGGTGGGACAGGCCTCGATGCAGCGCCGGCATTCGGCGCAGGAGGCACGCGCGGGCTCGTCCGGTTCGAGAGGCAGCGTCGTGACAAGCTCGCCTAAGAAGACCTGCGGCCCGAGGGTCGGATGGATGAGCATGTGGTTCTTGCCGATGAAACCGAGGCCGGCCCGCAGGGCCAGCGCCCGCTCGGCCAGCGGCACCGAATCGACGCACGCCTTGAAGCGGACGCTCTCATCGGTCAGCGAGCGAATAAAGCCGGCCAGCTCGTGCAGCAGCGGCCGGATGAACGTGTGGTAGTCATCGTACTGCGCGTATTGGGCGACTGCTCCCATCGCCAAAGCCTGCGGCGGGCGGTGCGTGGCGGTCGCAGGCGGCCCCTGGGGATGGCTTGCCGGCGGCTTGTAGTTCAGGGCGACGACGATGACGGATTGGGCGGCGTCCAGCAGAGCGGCCGGAGCGATGCGCTTCTCGAAATTCCGCTGCATGTAGTGCATCTCGCCGGCGCAGCCCGAGGCGAGCCACGTCCGCAGGCGCTCGACGTCGGCCGGGGCAATCGGCGCGGCGTCCGTGATCCCGACCGCGTCGAAGCCCAGCGCCCGGGCCTTGTCCTTAATCTCTTGTTCCAAAGTCATAGGCGCAATTATACTACATTCGGCCGGGGCCGCACGCGGGCCCGCAGCATTGTCTCGACAACCAGGAACAGGAGATCGATTGTGAAACACAGCAAAACGCTCGGTGCCGACAGCAAACGTCACCTGGAATCGAAACGTCGAAGTCGTGGGATGGGCTTTGGCCCATGCGGAATCTTCACCGGCAGGATCAGGCAGCATGGGCTAAAGCCCATCCTACTGCTGCTCGTGCTCCTGCCTGGCGCGGCGGCGGCCTCGGGGGACACGGTCGTTTCGTGGGACTTCACGCAGGGTCTACACGGCTGGACGGGCAACCGGCAGGTGGCGGACCTGGCCGTCTCAGCCGAGGGGCTGGCGTTTCGCTCAACCGGGGGCGACCCGTGGATCGAAGGCCCGCCCGTCGATTTCCCGGGCGAGGGCGTCACCCGGGTGACGGTGCGCATGAAGTCGAGCGCCAGCGCGGGCGGCGAGC
Source organism: uncultured Pirellulales bacterium (assembly GCA_964415045.1). GTDB lineage: Bacteria > Planctomycetota > Phycisphaerae > Sedimentisphaerales > Anaerobacaceae > CAYPZL01. The sequence goes on from CAYPZL010000105.1 coordinate 7,936, forward strand.
TGTTCTACGGCGAGACCTTTGCGGCCGGGCGGTCCGTGCGATTCAGCGTACAGGCCGACGGCCGGTGGCACGATTATTCGCTGCTGATACGAGAGCCGCTGGGCAAGCGGACGCGTTTTCGGCTGGACCCGGCCGTCGGGGCCGGAGCGATCGTGGTCGCGTCGATCCGGGCCGAGGTGCTCCCGGTCATTCCGCCGCCGCAATTTGCCCAGCCGCACCGCCCCGGCACGGAGGCGGTCGAGCCGCTGTCGCTGCCCTCGGGCGGGCTTGTCCTGCGCCACTATCACGGCCGCTGGGGCCAGTTCACCATCGAGGCCGACGGCGTCGAGATGGCCACCGGCTACGACGCCGAGCTGATCGGCTGGCTCAAAGAGGCAAAGCCCCAGTGGCTCCCGCTCGACCGCGCGGACTTCGCCTGCACGCGCGACGACGGCGGGCTCATTTCCCGCGCGACGTTGAAGGACGATGACGGCGCGACGTGGCGAGTGACGCGGCGGTTCGAGGCCGGCGCCGAGGCGGGAACGATCCGCGTTGAGACGACCGTGGTCGCCGACAAGGACCGGAACGTCATCTACCTGCCCTGGCTGACGCTCTTCCCGGGCCTGGGGACATTCGGCGCGAAGAAGACGCAGGGCCTGTTTGCCGGCCTGGAGTATCTTGCCGACGAGCCGAGCAGCAGCGAGGCGGACATCGCCACGCCCGAGCACGTGCGCCGCGTGCCCGACCCGTTGAAGATCACCTTCCCGCTGATGGCGGTGGCCCACGACGGGCGATACGTGGGCCTGATGTGGGAGCCCTCGGAGGCGGCCGCGCCGGTCTTCGATTCGCCCGACACCATCTACGGCTCGCAGGCCCACGTTATGGCGCTGACGGCGCCGGCGGTCAGCGCCAGGCGCTTCGAGAACGACCTCGTGGCCCATACGCCTTTTGCGCTGGCAGCCGGCCGGCCCCTCACGGCTCGGGCGCTGATCCTCGGCGGCCGGGGCGAGACGATCATCCCGGCGGTCAAGAAGTACGTCGCGCTCAAGGGCCTGCCCGATGTCCCCACATTCCGGGGCGGGCTGGACGCCGCGGTGAAGCTGCTGGCTCACGGCTGGCTGGATTCGGCGGCCAACGAGGGCGGCCTCTTCCGGCACGCAGTCTGGGGCGAGAGCTTCAAGGCCGGTCCGGCCGGCGATGCGCCGATGTACATCGACTGGCTGGCCAACTACGCCGACGCCGATCTGCGCCACCGGCTCGACGACGGGCGCGACCTGGCAGTGACGAAGATGCCGCGGGGCCGGCCCTGGTTGAGCACCGTCTCGCACACGCGCACGCCGACCGCCCCGTTCGTCTTCGGCGGCATCTATCCGTACGTGGAGCAGCGACTGGCGCAGGCGAAGAATATGCTGCGGAATTTCGACGCGCAGGGCGTCAAGCGGTACCGGCCGGGCAAGGTCGATTATGGGAGGACCCATTTCGCCCCGCACGCCAACGGCCACGCCGGCGTAGACGTCGTGCGGATTCTGGAGGCCGCGACCCTCTCGGGCGACGCCGAGCTGATCGAGCGGGCCCTGGAACTGCTCGACAAGCAGACCGCGCTCTATGCCAACACGGTTCCGCGCGGCGCGCAGGTATGGGAGATGCCGCTGCACACGCCTGACATCCTCGCCTCGGCGCACATGGTCAAGGCCTACACATTGGGCTACCTCATCTCGAGTCGGCCCCGGTATCTGGAGCAGGCCCGCTACTGGGCGTGGACGGGCGTACCCTTTCTCTATCTGGTCAATCCGACCGACGGCGAGGTCGGCCCCTACGCCACAATCGCCGTCTTGGGCGCGACGAACTGGAAGGCGCCGTGCTGGTTCGGCCGGCCCGTCCAGTGGTGCGGACTGGTCTATGCCTCGGCCCTGCACCTGTTGGCGCAATACGACCGGGAAGGTCCGTGGCTGCAGATCGCCAAGGGCATCACCGCCGCCGGTTTGCAAATGACCTGGCCCGCCGACGACGAGAAGCGCCAGGGCCTGCTGCCCGACTTCTTCCACCTGCGCCCCCAGATCAGCGACGGACCCGCCATCAATCCGGGCACTGTCCAGGCTCACGTTCCCGAGCTCTTCGACAAGGGAACGCTGTACGACGTGAAGAGGCTCACCGGAACGGGCTGGTTCGTCCACGCGCCCTGTCGCATTCTCGACGTGCGCGAAGAGGCGGGCCGGGTGACGTTCGCCGTCGAGGGCTGGGATCGGAAGACCTGTTACGTCCTTCTCTCCGGCGTCGCCCGGCGGCCCGCCCGGGTGGCAATCCGGGAGCACCGCCCCGGCCCCGTTGCCCCCCAGCCGTTCGAGCCCGTCAAGGCCGGCTTCCAGCCGAACCAGAGGCTCATGGCCATCACCGCCGTCGGCCCGACCGAGATCCGAATCGAATATTAGAAACCGCATGGGCTTCAGCCCATGCTGTCACTTGCCGAAGATCAGCGTGTAGTTCACGCCGGCGTTGACGACCATCGCTGTGACGGCGCCGACCATGACGATCCGCGTCCGCCCGATGCCCGAAAAGAAGCTGCTCAGGTAGTTTCGCACCTTCTCGACTTCCCTCGCTCGGGCTTGACGCCGGGTAACTTTGGCAGGATGGGCTTGAGCCCATGTGGTTTTTCCGGCGCCCGGCGAAAGCGGCTCGCCGGGCGGCATGGACTAATTTTTATTTTGTGGATTTATTTTGTTGACAGCCGGTCTGTGCGCCGATATAATGTATGATCTGTTAAGGAGTATCCTTTCCTCCCTCGAAGTGTACCCCTTGTATAGGACCAGAGGGAAAGTACGTTTACAGGCCTCTGTGAGGCCTCAGGAGTAAAGCACGTGGCAAAGGGAACAGTAAAATGGTTCAGTGATCGCAAGGGTTTTGGATTCATCGTGCCGGACGATGGCGGTGAGGACTTGTTTGTCCATCACTCGAACATCAGCGGGGGTGGATTCAAGTCGCTTCAGGAAGGCCAGGCGGTGGAATACACCGCCGGACAGGGGCAGAAGGGGCCCGAGGCGACCAACGTCTTGGCCTGCTGATTGTCGCAGAAGTAGCTGAATCGGGGGTTCCGCGTCGGCGCGGGACCCCTTTTCATGGGGAAGCAACCAGCCCTGAAAGCGCATCCGGGCGATCCCACGGGTCGTCGAGGCGAATCGGCGCCACGTTGATGGTGTCAATGAGCTTCTTGGGGAGTGTCGACAGGCTTTGCTGGCGGTACTTCATCAAGGCGAGCCTCTTCGGAGGGCAGGCAAAAGAAGGGAGTTGCAATGGCAAAGGCAAGAATAGGCGATACGGTAAAGGTGCACTACGAAGGCCGCCTGGATGACGGCACGGTGTTCGCCAGCTCCATTGACGGCGATCCTGCAGAGGTAACCATCGGGGCGCGGATGGTCATTCCCGCCTTCGAGGAGGCCATCATCGGCATGGATCCCGGCGACTCCAAGACGGTCAGGATTTCCGAAGAAGCCGCTTTCGGGCCGCGTCGGGGGGAACTCGTGCAAACCATCGATCGGGAGGGGCTTGCCGCGGGCCTGCAACCCGAGGTCGGCCAACGGCTTCAGGCCGTCGATGCCGAAGGAAGATCGATACACGCCGTCATCAGGGATATTTCCGACCAGACCGTCACCATCGATGCCAATCATCCTTTAGCCGGACAGGATTTGAACTTCGAGATACAGCTCGTCGAAATCGTCTAACCGGACTGGCCGCGGCAACACCACCGAAGAACTCGTGATGGCGGTTCGGACACAATGTGGCGCGATTTTGGAAAATCCGCCGATAGATCGAACCGCGATTCTCCAGAGACTGTACTACCTGCTGATAAAAACAAGTCAGGCCAGCCAGACGCAGAGTTGGCGAGCCCGCTGATGCAACGGCCGTTTGGAGCGTTTTTCCCGCTTGCCTCTCCGCGTATGGAAGGAACGCGCATCTGCGTCCGGGCCCGTTGAGATTGGGCCGGGGCGTTCTGCGGTCGATAGATCGTCGGTCGCACGAGGGTGAACCATAAGGGGTCCGTTTGGGACGCACAACGGATCCTTGTCCTTGCGACCGTCTACCACAGTGTGTAAAATAGACCATGTATTGGCCTGAAGGAAAGTGGCCGCTGTTTTGGTTGCCCCGCAGAAGGTGGCCGAACCCTCGGGAGCATGATGTGCTCTTCATGACCGGTCCACTATGGGTCGTCACCGATGACAGGCCGAGCCGACGTGCAACGGCTGGTGCGGCGGACCAACGCGGCGGCGCTTCCAGAAAATTTTCGCGATGATGCAGGACGTCATAGCGAAAGTCAGGCTTTGGCAAGGGATATTGTGTGGAGATACGGATATGAGAATACTTCTTGTGTGTCCGGGATGTCCGGAGACATTCTGGAGCTTCAAGCACGCGCTGCGGATCATCTCGAAAAAAGCCCTTTTACCACCACTGGGTCTGTTGACGGTTGCCGCCATGCTTCCGCCGCACTGGCAGAAGAAGCTCGTGCATATAGGCGTGCAACCACTGCAAGACAGGGATATCGACTGGGCCGATTACGTCTTCATCAGTGCCATGCGAATCCACAAGGAATCCGTGGACAGAATCGTCACCAGGTGCAAGAGACTCGGCGCCAAGATCGTTGCCGGCGGTCCCCTTTTCACAGCGGGATACGAACGCGCGCAAGATATAGACCATCTCGTGCTCGACGAGGCGGAAATGACCCTGCCGAGGTTTCTGGGCGATCTTGCCGAGGGACGGCCTCAGCACACGTACAACTCGCATCAGTGGGCAAACCTGGAATCCGCCCCCATCCCCTTGTGGGATCTGGTGGATATGAAAAAGTACGCCTGCATGCCAATCCAGTATTCGCGGGGCTGCCCTTTCTGTTGTGACTTCTGCGATGTCACCAAGCTGTTTGGAAACAAGATGCGGACGAAGGGCACGGGACAGATCCTGGCGGAACTGGAGAGTCTATACGTCCGCGGCTGGCGTGATCCCGTCTTCCTCGTGGATGACAACTTTGTGGGGAACCGGAAAACCCTCAAGGAAGAGGTCCTGCCCGCGATGATCGACTGGATGGAACGGAGGGACTATCCATTCCGGCTGTCCACCCAGGCCTCCATCAATCTGAGCGACGACGAGGAGCTCATGGGGCTCATGGCCCGGGCCGGATTCGACACCGTCTTTGTGGGCATCGAGACCCCCCATGACCAGGGCCTGGCCGAATGCCACAAATCACAAAACAGGAACCGCGATCTTGCGGCGTCGGTCCGGAAGATGCAGTCGTTCGGACTGCAGGTACAGGCGGGATTCATTCTCGGTTTCGACAGTGACACGCCGTCCATCTTTGGCAGCTTGGTCCAGTTCATCCAGGAAAGCGGCATCGTGACCGCCATGGTTGGACTGCTCAATGCCCCGGTCGGCACCAAACTGTACGAGCGCCTCGTGAAAGAGAAACGCTTGGTGCAGATGGCCACGGGAAATAATACGGATCTGTCGATGAACTTTGTGCCGAGAATGAGCTACGATGAACTCATCGCGGGATACAGATCGGTCGTACGCCGCATCTATTCTCACAAGATGTTCTACGATCGGGTCGTTGTCTTTCTCCGGAGTTACAGGCCCGTCAGGGCCGGGAAGTTCCGGCGTCATTCCTACGACGTGTGGGCGCTTCTGAAGTCGATGTGGTTTCTGGGGATCCGCGACAAGGGCAGGATCTACTACTGGAAGTTGTTCGTGTGGTCTCTGTTCCGAAAGCCGCGGCTTTTCCCCCTCGCGATAACACTCGCTGTTCAAGGCTTTCACCTTCGCAAGGTGTTTGCGGACCGCTGACGGGAGATTTTTGCGATTATCTGATTGCTGACAGACTGCCACGGCCTGGATGACCCCTGGCAGGCTGGGTCCGAATGTTGGTAAAGGAGTGTCACTTGCGAATCTTGTTGGTTCAACCCGATCTATGCCAGGCGGTCGGCTTTCGGACGGTGGCGTTACCGGAGCCGTTGCACCTGGAAATGGTGGCGGCGCTGATCCCGGAGCACGACGTTCGTATTCTCGACATGCGCCTGGACGACAATCTTGAGGCGGCGTTGCGAAAGTTCTGGCCGGAGATGGTTGCCGTGACCGCACTGACCCCCGAGGTATACGCCGCCCAGAACATACTGCAGCAGGTCAAGGAATTTTCTCCGGAGATATTCACGGTGGTCGGCGGTCATCACGCTACCCTTTTGCCGCGCGATTTCTTTGTTCCCCAGGTGGATGCCGTTGCCATCGGTGAAGCCGAACTGATGTTCGAGCCGTTGGTGCGGGCGGTGGCGGACCGGCGCGGGCTGGACGGCGTGCCCAATATCGTCTGGCAGAATCGCGACGGAATATTTGTCCGCAACCACCGGTCGGAAGACCGCGTGGACCTGGGCCGTTTGCCCATGCCGTCTCGAGAGCTGACGAAATCCTATCGAAACGAATACTTCTTCTTGTTCGACAAGCCCGACACCTCCGTCGCCACCTCGAGGGGCTGCCCGTTCCGCTGCAAGTTCTGCAGCGTTCACGAGTTCTATCGGGGCTGCACCAACCAGATGCCGGCCCGGAGGGTCGTCGCGGAGATCGGCACGGTCGCCAGCGACCACATCACGCTCGTCGATGACAATTTCCTCATGAACCGCAGGCGCGAAGATGCGATTGCCGATCTGATCAGAGCCGAGGGAATTCGCAAGAGATTCTCCATGGAGTGCCGCACGGATTCCATCGTGAGACATCCGGAACTGGTCGAAAAATGGGTGGACATCGGGCTGTACGCCGTTCTCCTGGGGCTGGAGGGCGGCTGCGACGAAGCCCTCAAGAACGTCAACAAATCCTGCAGCATTGACACCAACAACCGGGCCATCAAGATTCTCCAGGATCTTGGCGTGATCATCTGGGGCGCCTTCATCGTCGATCCGGACTGGAGCGAGGACGACTTCAAGCGGCTCGGCGACTATGTGAGCGAGAAGGAAATCACCCACACGCAGTTTACGGTTCTCACTCCTCTGCCGGGGACGCAACTGTACCGAGAGCGTCGTGATGATTTGCTGACGGATGACTACTCCTGCTTCGACACATTGCACGCCGTGCTGCCGACCCGCCTGCCACGCGAGAAGTTCTATCAGAGCTTTGCCGATCTGTATCGTCAGCGGAAGATCGGACCCTATTACGATCTGGTGCGAGCCGGGAAGATGACGATCGAGGACTGCAAGCGCGGCAAGGACATGCTGGATGCCATGGCGGATTGGGAACGATATATCGAGAAGGATCCGATCCTGGGCCAACCCCATGCGCATGGCGACCGCCCCGTGTCGAGACCGTCACGGACGGACTGATGATCGCGGTGCCTGTTGTTGCCTTTCCTGTCGTCTGACATCGCGAGATTGTCGATTTCCTAGAGCGACGTTGGCTGGGAAATGGCCATCCGGAGAGGTATAATCCGGAGCTGTTGAAGGAATGCAGCTTCGGATTGAAAGGTGGACGTATGGTCAAACGGTTGAGCGCATTGGCGATTCTGGTTTCTTGTTGCAGCGGCTCGGTGGAGGCGAGGGTCGGTTCTTGGGGCGACCAGGGCAACGGCACATACAAAAACCCCGTGCTCAACGCCGACTATCCCGACTCCGACGTGGTCGAGCGCGACGGGACGTATTACCTGATCGCCTCGAAGAACCACATGTCGCCGGGCATGGTCATTCTCGAATCGAAGGACCTGGTCAACTGGTCGCTTCTCGGGCACGTCTACGAGAAGCTGAGCTGGGAGCCGATGTACGGGCCCGACCGGATGGCAGGATACCGGTGGGGCGTGTGGGCCGGCGATCTGGCCTATCACGACGGCCGCTGGTACTGCTACATGATCGATACAAAGAGCGGGCTGTACATGACCAGCGCGCCGGACATCCGGGGCCCGTGGGAGGAGCCCATCTGTATGCTGCGGAAGCAGCGTTGGACCGACCCGGCCGTCTTCTGGGACGACCCGGCGCGGCAGGCGTACCTGGTCTGCAACTTCGGGCCCGGAGGCGGGGGCGCGGGCAACGAGATTCGGCTCTTCAAGATGAGCTGGGACGGGCGCAGGTTGCTGGACGAAGGCAAGGTGATCCACCGCGGCAGCGGCGCCGAGGCGGCGAAGATCTACCGCATCGACGGGCGGTGGTACATCTTCCTGGCCCAGTGGTTCCGACCCGATCCGAGACGACCGTCGCCCGAGGCTTCCGAGGGAGACCGCAAGCAGCTCGTCCTGCGCTCCAAAGGCGACGACATCTACGGACCCTACGAGCAGAAAATCGTCATGGAGCGAGGCAACGGCGTGATCCGCAGCTCGTGCCAGGGCGCGCTCATGCAGGTGCCCGACGGTTCCTGGTGGTTCATCCATCAACTCGTGCAGAATTGTCCCAACCCGTTCCAGGGCCGCCCGCAGTACCTCGAGCCGGTGACCTGGGAGGACGGCTGGCCCATGATCGGCAAGGACGTCGACGGCGACGGGATCGGCGAGCCCGTGCGCGGCGCCAGGATACCGATTCCGGGACATCCCATCGCGGCCCCGCAGACCGACGACGAGTTCGACTCGAAGACGCTCGGGGCGCAGTGGGAATGGAATCATAACCCGCGCGACGACCGCTGGTCGCTGGCGGAACGCCCGGGCTGGCTGCGGCTCAAGGCCTCCATCCCCGTCGGCAAGAAGGACTTCTGGGGCGCGTGCAACACCGTCAGCCAGCGCATCATGGGCACGGGCAAGGGCGCCGCCGAGGCGAAGCTGGACCTCTCGGGCATGAGACCGGGCCAGCAGGCGGGCCTGGTCCGCTTCAGCGTGGACTATCATCTGTGCGGCGTCCGCATGACCGAAACGGGCCAGAAGCGCCTGTTCTTCGACATCAACGGGAAGGTGACGACCGGTCCGGTTATCGATGCCGACACGCTCTGGATTCGCACCGACAACGACGGCGACCGGGCGCGCTTCGCCTGGACCTTCATGAGCGGCGGCCTCCGGCTCTCCGGCGACGGGCCCGAGTTCACGCTCAAGTTCGGCAAGTGGTGCGGCGACCGCCTCGGCTTTTTCTGCTGGAACGACGAGAAAGCCGAGGGACACATCGACGTCGACTACTTCCATTACAGTTACGACGGGCCGAAGGCCTCGTCGGGCGACTGATGCCAAAGTGCAAAGGCAAGGAGACAACGATGGGCTTGAAACGTCGCGAGTTTCTGGAACTGACGGCCGGGGCGGCACTGCTTCCGGCCCTGCAGGGGTGTCGATCCGTCTCGAACCGTTCAGCGAGTGGTGCGGCCCGTTCAGCCGTGACGCCCGAGGCGCTGCAGCAGGCCGCCGATGCGCCTGTCCTGCAGCTCGACGGGCTCGATGCGCCGCTGGTGATCGAATCGATCGAGCTGCTGCAGAAGGGCCGCGAGTATTTCGTGCGCGTCCGCTCGAAGGACGGGGCCGAGGGCCTGGCCGTGACGAATTCGCGGGCGGCGTATCTGCACCCGATCCTCAACCGGTTCGTCATTCCCTACTTCATCGGCAAGGACGCCCGCGACCTCGAAGAGCATCTGTTCGGCGTGTACCGCTTCCGCAGCAACTACAAGCTCCAGGGCATCGCCCTGTGGTGCCCGTTGGCCTGGGTGGAGTTCGCCATCCTGGACATGTTAGGCCGGGCGACGGGCAAATCCATCGGCGAGTTATGCGGCGGCATCGTTCGCGAGAAGGTCCCCTTCTACATCGCCAGCGGTCGGCGTGACACGACGCCGCAGCAGGAAGTCGAGCACCTGCTCGGCCTCGTCGAGCGCAGCGGCGCCAAAGCCGTCAAATTCCGCGTCGGCGGGCGCATGAGCCGCAACGCCGATTCCCTGCCCGGGCGGACCGAACAACTCATTCCGCTGGCCCGCAAGACCCTGGGCGACGACGTCGCCATTCACGCCGACGCCAACAGCTCCTACGATCCGCCGAAGGCCATCGAAGTCGGACGCATGTTAGAGGACATCGACGCGGTGTACTTCGAGGAGCCCTGTCCCTTCGATCATCTGGAAGACACGAAGCGCGTCACGGACGCTCTGACCATCCCGGTCGCCGGCGGCGAGCAGGAATTCAGCGAGCGTCGTTTTCGCTGGACGATCCAAAACCGCGGTGTCGATATCGTCCAGCCCGACCTGCAATACTACGGCGGACTGATCCGCTCGACCCGCGTCGCCCGCATGGCCGCCCTGGCCGGCATGCCGACCACCGTGCACATCTCCGGCGGATTCGGATTCGTTTACATGCTCCACTTCGCCTCCTTCACGCCCGACGTCGGCCTGTATCAGGAATACAAGATGGGTATCGAGAAGTACCACGGCTGGTTCAGCCCCCGCCTGCAGGTGCGCGACGGCGCCATCACCGTCCCCAAAGGCCCGGGCGTGGGAATCACCGACATCGAAAGCGCCGTCAGAGGCGCGACGCGCGTCGCTTGATGCTGCTCAGCAAGAATTTCGCGCCATAGGACTTCTGTCATCCTGAGCCGCAGGCGAAGGATCTGGGCTGAGAATAGGGAACGCGTAGAATGGGCTTGAAGCCTATCCTACGAAACTCAAGTCGAAAATCGTAGAAAATATGGAACGACCGGCTCTCGGGCCTATGGTCGATAAGGACCGTAGGTTCAGCGGAGTGTTTCCGCTGGTGATCGCGGGTTACTATCTCGCGATAGCAGAGCCGCATACGAATTTTCATTCATAAGGAGAACCGGTCGTGCGAACCAGTATAACACGTGCATCGATGGACACCCACAAGAAAGAACATACCGTGGCGGTAGTTTATGCGGACACCGGCGAACTGGAGGTCTTTACCGTCCGAAACACCGTCAAAGACATCCGCAAGATGGTCCGGAAAGTGCAACGCAAGGCCCCCGGCGAGGTGCATTTTTGCTACGAGGCGGGGGTTTGTGGTTTTGCCCTGAAACGTCAGATTGAGGCCCTGGGCAGTCGGTGCGAGGTGATCGCGCCGTCTCTGGTTCTCACCAGGAGCGGCGATCACATCAAAACGGATCGGCGGGACGCCCGCAAGCTGCTGAGCCAGTTTGTGGCCGGACAGTTGACGGAAGTGGAGGCTCCGAGCCTGGCCCAGGAAGCGGCACGCGAGATCACCCGCTGTCGCGAAGCGGCGAAGGAAAACCTCAAGCGGACGCGCCATCAGTTGCTCAAGTTCCTCACGCGTCACGCCTATATTTATCGGGACGGACGTCACTGGACGCAGAAGCATGATCGCTGGTTGCGATCGCTGCAGTTCGATCAGGCGGATCTGCGGGAAGTCTTTGATTGGTACTACACCGAACTGCAACACTGCGTGCAGCGACTGGCGACGCTGGACAAGGAAGTGGCGGCGTTGGCCGACCGTGAGGAGTATCGCGAGGCGGTGGGTGCGTTGCGTTGCTTTCGCGGGATCGATACCCTCACGGCGGTGACGGTGCTGACGGAAATCTTCGAGTTCGGACGGTTTCCGTCGCCGCGAAAGCTGATGGCCTATTTAGGCATGGTGCCCTCGGAGCATTCCAGCGGGGAGACTCGTCGCACCGGCGGGATTACGAAGGCGGGCAACCGGCGGGTGCGGCGGTTGTTGGTGGAAAGCGCCTGGCACTATCGTC
>CAYPZL010000106.1:0-19446 GCA_964415045.1 uncultured Pirellulales bacterium
GTCAATCCTGTTCCCCACGCCCCAGACCAATCGAAAAAGTCAGTCAACTTGAGAAAATAGAAAGCCTGACCCCTTTGGTCCTCTTCGTACCGCACACCTTTACTGCACCCCAGGCGGATCGGCTATGTGGAAGATGTCTTTCGCAGGTTGTCATAGTGTCGTAGAATGCGATTGTCGGTGCTGTCGCCGGTTGGGATTGCTTCCTGTTCTTTTCGGATGCCGCTGAAGGTTGACAGGATGTACTCGACGTCTTTGCGTTTTATGCCGTAGAGGAGGAAGAAGGCTGCGTCGAGTTCGGCTTCCAACTCGCGACGCTCTGTCAGGTCCCATCGGTGCACGAGCGGCTTGAAGTTCGTTGCCTCTGCGAGCGGCTTCATATCGTTACTCGTACACGTGAGCTTCAAGACCCGTTCGCTTATCCACGTCTTCAGTTTCTCGCGTGTGTTCCAGGGGCATGGCTGCTCATAGAACTCCGGTTCATACATGGGAAACTGCTCGACAAGGTAGAAGTTCAGATTCACGTTTCCTATCTTCTGCCGTGCAACGTAGTCGAGGACGAAAGCGTTCAAGTTCGCGAGAAAACAACATTGAAGTCGTGCGTCTTCAATGCTGAAGCGAATTATGGGTGCAGAGTTGACGACTCCAAAACATGGGATGAATGCTGCTATCATAGTGCGGTGATTTGTTGGGCTTGTGACGTTCTTGTACGCCAGCAACGCGGGTGGAATCCGGCCAAGCGTATTAGTGATTACTTCTTGATCGACCCACCAGCGCGGCGTGATGCTGAATTCAGGATTCTGATGTGCAACGAGAGTGGTCGGATCGGGTTGCGCCTGTCTGAACCAGTTATTCTCTGTCATAACGACGCTTGCGGCCCGGTGGTCGTACATCTGGACCATCTTTGCCTCGTACAAGGGCAGCATGACTTTCTTGCGCTTCTTCCAGGCCGCGCCATCCCGCTTGAATCCTTCCTTCCGAAGCTCCGCTGCTGTCCTGAACAACTCAGCATCATTGGTTTGGTCGAACATACGGACAAACTTGATCCCCCACGGGCTGGCACCCTCCTTACGTGTTCTATCCACGAGGACGCGAACACGCCGATAGACAGCTTTGGTGATTTCAGCGTCGCGTTTTGTCCGGAATATAGGACACGTGAGCGTGTTTGGGTTCAGTCGCTTGAAATCGTCGCTGGAAAGGGATACTTGACGCTCTTTCTCTTGGAGGTCTGACATCCGATGGGCGAAGAAGACGAAGCGTGCGGTTTTCGATCTCTTTTTTGCACCCCCGAACAGGAGAACACAGAGTTTCAATGAACGATGAACGTCGGGGAAGATTGGCGCTTTGTTCTCGAAATCGTATAGACCCACGAGCGATTGTGACGCGACAAGTTCTCCAAAGAAATCCTTGGTTGTCTTGTCTGTTGCGATGCCGGAAGGCACGAGCAGGCCGACCCTTCCCTCCGGAGCCACAATCGTTTTGGCGAGTTCGGCAAAGACGGCGTAGGTGTTTATGTCACCCTTGCCGCAAAGCGGATAGCGCCCGCTGGTGCGGACATGGTTTGACGTCAACTCAGCCGACGTTTTCGCTTGAAGGTATCGCTCGTGGATTTCAGGACTCTTCTTCGTTAGTTCAGCAATCAGTTTCCGACGCGTCGCGGCGCTCACGGCTGCGGCGATCTCCGGGACCACCGAATCAAAGAACTCTCTCTCCTGGAGCTTGATTCGCTCCCACGGGGGGTTTCCTATGACGCAATCGAAACCACGACGCTCGCGCGAGAATATGTCGGGGAAGGTTTGCGTCCAGTCCATAGCCAGAGGATCGACGTCTTTGTCTGTAACGAGACTGTTTCCACAGACGATGTTCTTCGACAGGTCCGCCAAGGTCTTGCCCCTCTGGGCCGAACGTAGCCATAGCGCCAGTTGGGTGATTTCTACGGCTTCCGGCGAAAGATCGACGCCGTACAAGTTATCGTGCAGAATGAAATCCGGGATTCGGTCTCGTAGCGTATCCGCTGCTTTGGAATCGACGTGGTCCAAGGCGTCTACGAGGTCGAGATAGTATTCTTCAAGGGTGTCGTACGCCTGTATCAGGAACGCGCCGCTGCCACAGGCGGGGTCAACAACCTTGATGTCGCGAAGAGACTCAACTGCCTCCTCCACGTACTTCTTGACGCTTCCATTGGGCGCGATTGGTTCGCCAGACGTAAGGTTGACTTTGTGCTTTGCAGCGACATTGTCTATCCTCTCACCGGCAAGGCAGGCAACCGTATGGTGGGTTATGAAGCTGGTGAACTCAGGTGGAGTATAGTAAATGCCGCCTCGTTTGCGTTCGGCCGATTTCTTCATCTTCGGCGTGATCTCTTCACTCAACTTCGATTCGAACAGCGCGCCCAACTTGATCCCCTCAATGTCGTGTATTGATTTCTCGAAGAGATGGCCGAGAACATCGACATTCACCGTAAAGCGGAAATCGTAGTCACCAATACTTTTGAAGAAGTTTGTCCATTCGTCATCGAGTTGAAGTTCATCGACGTCATCGTCTTTCTTGAAGAGGCCTCCGTTATAATGTGGGATTCCCTCTTTTGGATTTCCCTCGTCGATACTCCGGAAGAGGTTGAGGAAGTTTTGCCAACGCGGATTGGTCACGCGATGAAACGGCGGCAAATGCTTCCATGCTCTCTCCAGGGATTTGCTCGGCAAGAGATTCCGGTCTTCGCAAAAAGCAACGAATATAATACGGTCAACGAGCTTTTGCGCTATATGGATCGCGCTATCGAGAGACCTATCGTGCGGAGGGCCGGATAGGTGTTTAATAAGACAAACCCGATTGCGATGATACGAATCATATAGTTCATCACCGACTTCTCGCTGTCGGTTATCGCAGGCGCGCAGCAGTTCATCGGCTCTTGGTGGTTGTTCGAGCCCCGATGGCAGTAGACCGCCCCGTTCAAACAGACAATAAAACTGCAAGAAAACGTCGTGCTTTCTAAGGTCTTGCAGAGTGAACAACTCGTACACGCGCTTGGGGTGGTCTTTGTGATATAGCCGAAAGCTCACACAGTTGCACACAATTCCCCAAGGGCATTGGGGAACCTCATTGAGATAGTCCCAGCACTGATCCACTGCTGTACGTCCGCCGGACTTGTCTCGGTCTACGTTGACCTTTGGGCCTTTCAGTTCGATCAGCGCTCGTGGGGTAGCTCTCTTCCGTGTCTCGAAGATGCCTATTGCCGCGTCGGCAACCTGCCCGTCAACACGGAATTTCGGTTGGACGTTCCACTGCTTCTGCCCCTCAGAGAAAAACGTATAACCCAGCGCGTCACCGAATACTTCTGTCAGAAACTCTGCCTCGATATTGCTCTCTTTGCGGCTCTCCAAATCGCCTTTGGATTCGAGGTCGGCCCACCTTATCAGGATCTCGTGCGCTTTGCGTTGCTTGTCATCTTCGAGACGGGAGTCCCTTGACCTGTCTCGGAGATAGGTTGGTATGAAGAGAGGCCTTTTTCGTCGATCCTCTCCGTACCGAGCGCCGTCCATGCGTGTAAAGAGATAGTCTTGTTTCGCGCTCATTCTCAGATTTTCGCCTTCATATCTGTCGGAAGGAGTAAGCATCCTGCCTGTTGCATATCGTCCATGTCGCTTGGATAGTGCCTCTCTCTTCGCATCCAGGTTCTTCCGGGCAAGGCCTTCCCTCCCAAGGGGAAGCCAGTTTACCAGAGTAATGATAGCCCGGACAAAGCCCCTGTCAAGCCACCAGAGGCCATTTCCTTCCTTCCCATAACGAGTAGGATACCGCCCCGAAACGGGGTCCCAGGACCCCTCTGAGGAAACCAAGGGAATCAAAACCCCGCGAAACTCTGGAAAATCTGAGGAAATCTGGGGACAGCATACGTATTTCTCTGAAATCTGGGGAAGGAAATGATCCTCAGCCCCGCCCTGTGGCCGAATACGGATCCCTCGCCTTGGTCCAGAGGTTCAATTCGCCTGGCGGCGACACTTCAACTCGTCCTCCATCTCTCCGCTTCGCCTGGGGGCGCGGTGGCTCTGTGTGGAGCAACGGGCCGTGCGGCCGGTGCTCGGCTTGGAGCGTCTCACGGTGTCGCACCATCTGAGTCTCCCGCACATACACCAGCAATCATAGCACGGTCGGTCGCGTCAATCAAGCATACTGTCCGAAAAATCCTACTACAATGTGAACAAACCTCGTCTTCTCGCCAGAATCACGTAAAGGCTGGGCCCACAAAGATTTACAATCCGCATGGGCGAAAGCCCATCCTGCCAGGTTTGAATTGATTTCTGCGGCCTCTGCCGTTTGAAATCCGTGAGCCGGTACGCGTGGGTTAACCGCTATGGGCCCGTTTCCGGAGTGGGAGGTTCGATGATTTCGGGGGTTTCGAGGGTGGCGGCGTAGATGTCCCAGTTGCCGTCGCGGTTGTCTTGCCAGACGATGGTCGCGCGGGCTTGGGCGGCGTCGACGTAGACCGAGGGGTTCATCTGGTCGGACATTTTTCGGTCGGTGACGACGATCTCCTGGCGCGTGATGCGGTTGTAAGCGCGGATGTCCCAGGTCCCGTTGCTGAAATCCTGCCAGACGACGAAGTGGCCGTGGATTCTGGGGCAGGCGGTCTGGCCGGAATGGCTGATCTCCTCGGGATTGAACGGATCGAACAGGTTGTCGAGCAGGACCCGGCCGACGTCGTCGGTGCTGCGTCCGACGATCCAGCCGCCGGAGATGCAGGGCATCTCGTACTCGCCGAGGGCCATGGTCGTGTAGAAGGTGTGCGGCTGGCACGGGTCGGAGATGTCGGCCCCCCAGACGCACGGCTCGTCGGCGTCCGGCTTCTTCTGGTTCCACACCACCAGCTCGCCCGAGATACAGGGGAAGAGCTCGTTGACGCCGATGCCCGTAGAGACGTAGATAACCTCGGGGTCGTCGGCGCCGGTGAGATACGCGCCGAGGATGTCCCAGTCGGACTCTCCGAAGAACATGTGCTGCCAGACGACCACGCTACCGGAGACGCTGG
This sequence comes from uncultured Pirellulales bacterium, assembly GCA_964415045.1. Classification (GTDB taxonomy): domain Bacteria; phylum Planctomycetota; class Phycisphaerae; order Sedimentisphaerales; family Anaerobacaceae; genus CAYPZL01. The sequence goes on from CAYPZL010000106.1 coordinate 5,024, forward strand.
GCAGGCGCTCGTCGTCCGCCGTAGCGGACACGATGTACTTATGTATGTACGCGCGGTTGGAGAGATCGGCGGCGTGGATATCCCAGTCGAGGCCCGGCTGGTATTCGTGCTGCCAGACCACGTCGTTGCCGTCGATCATGGGATACGCGTCGGTGCCGGGAACGTCGGTGATCTGAAAATCGCGCAGCACGCCTTCGTCGGAGATGTCGGCGCCCCGGATGTCCCAGTCGTCATAGCGGCTGTTGTAGAACTGCCAGACCACCGTGCCGCCCGAGACGGTGGGATACTCCTCGTCGTCGCCGGTCGTGGCGACGGGAAAGACGGTCATCTGCGCGACGGCCCCGGAGGCTGCCAGAATCAGACACAGACCCGCCGCCACGAACGATTTGCCGGATAGTTCGCTTCGCATCGCACTCTCCTTGCATCTTCTCGCAAAACCCCTACCATAGAAAACGCACCTCGTGCACCGCACTCCCGCATCAAAGACCGCCGGACCCCGCCGCCCGGCAGGACGTGCTCCACTGGCTTGAGTATACCACAGGCGACGGGAAAAGGGAACCCCCGAGCCATGTCTCCAGGCCGGGCCCGTCAGGAATTCGATTTCCGCACAGAAAATGCAGCACGTCGGGGCGAATGTTCGCCCGGCTCGTGCGTCTATACGTGTGAAAGGACGGCTCAACAGTCAGGCGGCGCCAGGAAAAGAGAAGGAGTGAAAGATGGCCAATGCCCACGTCAAGAACCTCAAGATCGGGGATGCGATTCGAGTCAAACGCGGGCTAATGACGGCGATCTCGCTCGTGTACGCCGGTATGCCCAACGAGAACGTGTTTTCGCTCGTGGTGAGCACCACGGCAGGCCACATGGGCATGGGCTACAACCTGTACTTCCCCGCTTCGCAACGGCAGCTTGAGGTCGGCGGTACCTCCGTCAGCGTGGACAGCGTCTCGCCAACGAGCATCCAACTGGCGCTGCACCGGTGGTAGAACGGTGCCTCTTGCCAGCGCTGCGGTCGTGCGTTAGCGAAGGGTAAAGACGGTGATTTCGGGTCGGGCGTTGAGTCGCGCCCTGCCGACGCGTCCCAGGCCGCGGTTGACGTAGAGCTTGGCGCCGTCCACGTCGTACATGCCCGCATGGTACCGCCGCGTCCGGGCTCTCAGTGACGGTCGCGCCGTCGCCGGCTTTCGACTCCCGTGGGTGTGCCCGCTCATCACCGCCTGCGCCCGGTATGGGCCCAGGTGCTCGGCGCCGCGCGGGTTGTGGATCAGCGCGATGGCGGTTTCGTCGGCCGGCACGTCGGCGAAGGCTTTTGTCGGCCGGAAGTCATCCATCCACAGATCGCCCAATCCGACGAACCAGAGCGGCTGGCCCTCGACGTCCACGAGGGCCGACTCGTTCCGCAGAACCGTGATGCCGCCGGAAGACATGCCCCCCGTGAGCCGGCGCAAGAGCGAGGCCCGCTGGCGAGGAGACTGCCGTCGCAGGCCGTAATCGTGATTGCCCAGGCACGCGTACGTGCCGAGCCGGCTCTCGATCCGCCCCAGCAGCGCCACGACTTTTTCCCGGTACCGGCCCTGGAAATCGTACGTGATGTAATCCCCCGTCAGCACAACGAGATCCACGTCGAGGCGATTGACCCGCTCGATACAGCGACGCAGGTACGCGCTGCTGACCGTGCTGCTACAGTGAAGATCGCTGATGTGGGCGATCCGCGTCCCGCGCAAGCGCCGCGGCAGGCGCCGCAGGTGCAAATCGACGTCGCTGACCTCGATCCATTCGGGCCCGATCCCGCGGGCGTCGACCGCCCAGCGCGTGCAGAAACCCAGCGTTCCCAGCGCAGCGCCCTTGAAATGGTGCCGTCGCCGGGTTCCCCCCCTGCGAACTGACGTTTGCTCTGTATCTGAAACCATGGTCCGGGATCTTGTCCGCCTAATGATACTGCGCCTCATACGGTTGAGACAAGGGAGAAGTTCAAAAGCGTCTCCGGGCATCGACCGTGATGTGCACTCCGGATGCCGCATGAGCGAAGGGTAAGAGAAATGAAACGGGTGTTACAACTGGCCGGAACACAAGCTCAGGCCGAAAGCGAGGGCCCACCCTTCTTCCTGGCTTGTCTTGGCCAGATCAGTGCGCCGCTCCGGTCTCATCTCCACAGACTCCAGGCAGTCTCCCATTTGCGCTCGCGTCTCAAGCTGCCTGGCGAGAGATCGACATATTTCCTTGTCGAGTACCTCCCCGGCCAGGAAGATCACCCGTTCCGGTCGCACGTCATTGTAGAGCACCCTCAATTCCCCTCGTGCCGCAGCCAGCGCCTCGCCCAGGCGGTGTACCGCCGACTCATCGTAGAGCTGTCTGGCGCCCATCCGGACCGAACGGGCAAAAAGAGGGTTCTTGTTGCGCGCAATCGCCAGGTTGGTGCGTTCCCGCTGAATGTCCACGAGCATGACCACCGCATCGAGCTCATCCCGGCGGCGGCTGAAAAACGTGGCGCAGCAGGTGGCCAGGGCCAGCGGCCACATGCCGATGGCCTTGATCCGCAGACCGGCGTGCTCGTAAATCGCCAGGTGCCGGTCGACCACGGCGCGCTCGGTTGCGAACACCATGAGATGATCCTGTTCGGTCGGAACGTATTTGATCGTGACGTCTTTGCGAACGCGGCTGAACGGAATCTTGGACTTGATCTTGGCGAAGATGGCGTCTTCGATGGTGCCGTCGGAGGCCCGGGGGCAGCCAATGTGGTCGATGAATACATCGCTCGCCGGCAGAGCCGCAATGACGTCTTTCCCGGAAAAACCGCTGTGACGCCGGGCCTGGCCCATCGCGCTGATCGCCCACCGTTGCCATTGCGGAGTACCGGGCGCAACGTCGAGTGGACGAGGCAGCCGACGACCCTCAAGCAGGACCGTGCCCTGCGAGCGACGGGCCAACTGCGCCATGGTCAGGGTCTCATGGCTCAAATCGACCCCGATCAGACATCTCTTCCTTTTCCCGATCCCTACCATGCGAGATTCTCCGACGCCGGCCCGCAGGCGACGTTTAGCCGGTCATCTGGACGGTCGCCAGGGCTTCAAACGCATCGCGCCGGAACGTAAACGCCGCGTCCAGCCCGGTAACCGAAAATACCCCTTTCGTCGCGCAGGCGACGTTGCACAGAACGAGGCTGCGAGCACTATCGCGAAGCAATTGTCGCAGACGAATCAGAGCGGCAAGACTCGTCGAATTCACGATATCGACGTCCGAGAAATCGATGACCACGTCATGATTCCCGTCTTCGCGCACCATTTCGCAGACCGTATCCAACTCCTCGCCCAGATCGGGCTCTTGGGGCAGATGTACGAGAATGACGCTTTGTGACCAGTTCTCGATTCCCATTTCGCGACCCCTTCAAACTGCAACCATCCGTTGCCAGTTCTACACCCAGAGAATCGGTCATAGCGGGCAGCGGCTTGAATACTCCGCCCTCCGGTACGGCTTTGCGCGAAGATTGCGGCCAAAGTCTGTGTGCCGAGCGTCTTTCCCGCCCGATAACCCGAGACTCTGCACATCCGACCTCCACGGCGGACCGGCTTCATCGTACACCCAGGCGAAAATCTCGGGCGATTTGCGTGAAATGGCGTGGAAATATCGCCGCCGAAAAGCGAAAATACCGGTACGTATGGCCGACGATGCAACATGAGGCAGGAGCGATCGGGGTCAATCGACGCAGAGGAGTGGCACCATGAAAACGAGAGCCTTCACACTCATCGAACTGCTGGTGGTCATCGCCGTGATCGCGCTGCTGCTGGCGATTCTGATGCCCGCCCTGCGCCGCGCCAAGGGGCAGGCCCAGACCGTCGCCTGCGCGGCCCACCTGCGGCAGTTCGGACTGGCCTGGAATCTCTACGCCCAGGACAACGACGGCTTCAACATCGAGTACTACCCGGGAACACAATGGGCCAGCGGCGGGTTCTGGTTCTATCAGTTGGGCCCCTACTTCGGCGACAAGGACTTTGGCCGGGGCCAGGGCGATACCCAGCGGGGCGTCCTGAAGATCCTCCGCTGCCCGGCGACGCGCGCCTGGAGCAACCGATACAACGATAGCATCCGCTACGGGGCCCACGATATGGCTTGGCAGTGGAGCTCGCAAACGAACTCCCAGGGCCGCGAGGAACTGCACGAGGGCAGCTACACCCTGAACGGCTGGATGCAGAACCTCAGCGAGGAGCGCAAAGCCGCATACGCCGCGAACCGGGTGCGGAACTACTACTTCAAGTACGACGATGCGCGGGGTGCGAGCCCCCTGCTCTGCGACGGCGGCTGGGTCGACGCCTGGCCCGACAATTCCCACGTGGATCAGACGCACCTGTTCGCCGATCTTAAAGGCGCCGGCATCCCCGGCGGCACCTACCGCATGAGCCCCAATCAGCTCACCCGCGTCCTGCTCGAACGACACGGCCGGGGCATCAACATCCTCTTCAAGGGGGCCCACGTCCAGAGAATCGCCCTGGAAAAGGTCTGCCAGTACAAGTGGCACCGGTACTTCACTCCCGTCGCCGAGCTCGATTTGCCGTAACAACTCGCCGCAGCGAAAGGATGGTGGGGCAAGCCCCACCCTGCAATTGCCGCGGCGCTCGGCGTGCTTGCCACCAGGGCCCCGCCCTCCAGAGCAGCGGTTCCCCCGGCGCGCCGGGATTCGGCTTCGCCTCAGGACGACATAGAGGCTGCCGCGCTAGGATTTACCGGAATTCGTATGATTCCCGTTGGGAGAATGGCTGGGTCGGCACGAGCGTGCTATCGGCGCAATTCGTTGGCGAGCAGCTTCATGCTGTCTCTGAGCCGTTCGATGCAATCGTCTTCGGAGATTTCCGTCACCCGCAGCGCGTCGCGCAGCTTGGCTCTAACGAGGCCGACGGCCGTCTCGACGTCCTCGGCCATCATCCGGGCCTCTTCAGCGTCCAGGGCCAGGATGTCAATGATCACGGCGGTGTAATCGCCGCTTGGGTTGGCCAGCGCCAGTTCCAGGATCCTGTTTTCCGCGACGACCTCGAACCGCAGGTCCGGAACCTCATAGATCACCGCGGCGGCCTCGTCCACCTTCCAGAAATACCCCGCCATAGCCAGAACCACTTCGTCGGCCGTGGGAAAGGCGTCGTCCAGCCGGACCTCCCGCTTCTTGAAGCCCATCTCCGAAAGACCGTGAAGCCCCTTGTATGCCACGCCCATGCGATAGCGATCGAGATTGGCCATAAACTCCAGTATACCGCCATCTCGAGATAATTCCAGACATAAGCAAAAGAGAACAGAAAATCGGCCATAGAGCAGCAACCGACCCTGGATGCTCCATCCCGCGTGGAAGGGTTTCGATGGGCAGACCCAGGCGCGACGCGTCTATCCCACCTTCTCGAAGACCACATCCTCGTTGTCCACTCGCACAACGAGCCGGTCTTCACAGTCTATTCTCGCCTCGGCGCGGAAATCCGTCGCAAAGTTGGAAAATGTGCAGACTCGCCCGTCTATCTGCCCGCAAACGACCACGGCCCCAAGACGGGGCAGGAAGCAGCGGGCCAGCCTGTCAAGTTGGCGTGCCAGGGGGCCCGCCCCTGCCGGAATTGGCACCGGGCCAGGACTGCGAGGCTGCCCGGCGCATTCACCGGCGAATTTCCAATAATCGTAAAACCACTAAAAACAAGAACTTAGAACCACAGAACCATTTTGACGTCTCGAACGGGCGCGCTCTGGTATCTATTTTGCACCTTCGATCTCAGTTATGCGTCATCTATCAACAAAACCGTTTGTAACGCATGCAGTTTAAGGAGGCACGCAATTATGGCAGTTAAAGATTTGGCGTTTGAGGCGGATGCACGAGCCGGGTTGTTGGCCGGCGTGGAGAAGCTGGCGGCAGCGGTCAAGCCGACGTTAGGCCCGCGCGGCCGAAATGCCGTGATCGACAAGAGCTGGGGCGGCCCGACCGTCACGAAGGACGGCGTCACCGTGGCCGAGGAAGTGGACCTGCTCGACAAGAACGAGAATCTCGGGGCCAAGCTCGTAAAGGAAGCCGCGAGCAAAACTTCCAAGATTGCCGGCGACGGGACGACCACCGCCACGGTCCTGACCGAAGCCCTGTTCAAAGAGGCGTACAAGAACCTGGCGGCCGGCGCCGACGCGATGGCCCTGAAACGCGGCATGGAAGAGGCGGCCAAGGCCGTGACCGAGAGGCTCGCGACCCTGGCCAAGCCCGTCGATATCAGCAAGACCGACGACATCGTCAACATCGCCTCCGTCTCGGCCAACAACGACCGGGAGATCGGCAAGATCATGGCCCGCGCCTTCCAGCGCGTGGGACGCGACGGCGTCATAACCGTCGAAGACGGCAAGACTTCCGAGACAAACGTCGAGTTCGTCGAGGGCATGCAGTTCGACCGCGGGTACCTCTCGCCTCACTTCGTGACCGACCAGGACAAGATGGTCTGCGAGCTGGACAAGCCCTTTATCCTCGTGCACGAGGAGAAGATCAGCAACGTGGCCAAGCTGGTGCCGCTGCTGGAAAAGACCGCCCAGGCCAAGCGTCCGCTGCTGATTATCGCCGAGGACGTGGAAAGCGAAGCCCTGGCGACGCTGGTGGTCAACAAGCTCAAGGGCGTGCTGAAGGTGGCCGCGGTCAAGGCGCCGGGATACGGCGACCGACGCAAGGCCATGCTCCAGGACATCGCCGTGCTGACCGGCGCCGAGCCCATTTTCAAGGATCTCGGCATCGAGCTGGACGGCGTCGAAATCTCGCAGCTCGGCCAAGCCAAGAAGGTCACGATCGACAACGACAACACGATCATCATCGAAGGGGCCGGCAGCCAGGAGGCCATCAACGGCCGCAGCAAGCAGATCAAGAGTGAAATCGAGACCACCACGAGCGATTATGACCGCGAGAAGCTCCAGGAGCGGCTCGCCAAGCTGACCGGCGGCGTCGCCCAGATCAACGTCGGAGCCGCCAGCGAGGCGGAGATGAAAGAGAAGAAGGCCCGTATCGAGGACGCCCTGCACGCCACGAGAGCGGCCATTGAGGAAGGGATCGTCCCCGGCGGCGGCGTGGCCCTGCTGCGATGTCTCGATGCCGCAGAGTCGGTCAAGCTCAAGGGTGACGAGAAGACCGGCGCCGACATCCTGGCCAAGGCCATGAGGATGCCCTGCTACTACATCGCCTACAACGCCGGCGCGACACCGAGCCTGGTCGTCAACAAGGTCAGAGAAGGCAAGGACGGGTTCGGCTACAACGCGGATTCCGACACGTATGAAGACCTGTTCCAAGCCGGCGTTCTCGATCCGGCCAAGGTAACGCGCATCGCGCTGCAGAGCGCCGTCAGCATCGCCTGTATGCTGCTGACCACCGACTGCCTCGTCACCGAGAAGCCCAAGGAAGAGCCGGATATGCCTCCGGGCGGCGGCATGGACGGCATGGGCGGCATGGGTGGCATGGGCGGTATGATGTAGTCGCACGCAACGTCCCGCGTGGGACTCTTCTGCGACCCGATGCTTCGGTCCATCCGAGGCGGGCCGCAGGGAGCCATCCACCCGGCAATCACAAGTGCCGGCCTGAGCCGGTTTGACAAAGAACCGCGTTTCCCAGGAATGGAGCCAACGATGACCGCAAGACAACGGAACCAACGGACCGTCATGACCACAGCGACGATCGCTCTGGTGCTCGGTCTTCTCGTCGGCGGCTGCGGCGAGGATTTTCAATTCCTCTCGAACGAGAAGAAGCCGCTGACGAAGGATGAGCGTATGGAATGGTGGCGCGACGCCCGCTTCGGCATGTTCATCCACTGGGGTCTGTACTCGGTCCCGGCGGGAACGTACAAGGGCCGGCGCATCGGCGGTATCGGCGAATGGATCATGCAGCGGGCGCAGATTCCGGTCGAGGAATATGAGAAGTACGCCGCGGCGTTCAACCCCGTCGGATTCGACGCCGACCAGTGGGTCCGGCTGGCCAAGAACGCGGGCATGAAGTACATCGTCATCACCAGCAAGCACCACGACGGCTTCTGCCTCTGGGATTCGCAAGTCACCGACTGGGACATCATGGACGCCTCGCCGTTCCAACGTGACATCCTCGCGGAGCTGGCCGCCGCGTGCAAAAAGCACAAGATCAAGCTGTGCTTCTACCATTCGATCATGGACTGGCATCACCCGGACGCCCAGGCCCCCTTCTACCCGAACTACAACGACACCAAACGGTCGAACCCGAACTTCGACCGCTACGTCGCGGAGTACCTCAAGCCCCAATTGGCCGAACTGCTGACCAACTACGGGCCTATCGGCGTGCTCTGGTTTGACGGGGAGTGGATCAAGGACTGGACCGAGCCCAAGGGCAAGGACATGTACAATTACGTCCGGGGCCTGCAGCCGGCGATCATCGTCAACAACCGCGTCGGCAAAGGCCGCAAGGGCATGGAAGGGCTCAGCAAGAGCGACGAATACGCCGGCGACTTCGGCACGCCCGAACAGCAGATTCCCGCCACCGGGCTGCCCGGTGTGGACTGGGAAACCTGCATGACCATGAACGACACGTGGGGCTACAAGGCCTACGACGAGAATTGGAAGTCCTCCGAAGACCTCATTCGCAAGCTGGTCGATATCGCCAGCAAAGGGGGCAATTTCCTGCTCAACGTCGGCCCGACTCCCGAAGGGTTGATCCCGGCCGCGAGCGTCCAACGGCTCGAGGCCATCGGCCGGTGGATGGCGATCAACGCCGAGAGCATCTACGGGACCTCGGCCAGCCCGATCGACCGGCCCGCCTGGGGACGCTGCACCACCAAGGGCGACAAGCTCTACCTGCACGTCTTCGACTGGCCCGCCGACGGCACGCTGGAGGTCGCCCTGCCCCAGGCTGACGTGCGCAAGGCCTACTTGCTGGCCGACAAGAAACGAACCAAGCTGCCGGTGACGTCCGGCGGGGACGAGCTTACCGTATCCCTGCCCAAGGACGCACCGGATTCGATAGATAGTGTGATCGTGCTCGAATTGGATCAATGACAGGTATGCCATAATCACAAACACTTGTTGGAGAAGGAGTCACAGGATATGAAACTGAAACCCTTGGATGACAGAGTTGTAATCAAGCCGCTGGAAGCCCAGGAAAAGACGGCCGGCGGAATCTTCCTGCCGGACACCGCCAAGGAAAAACCGCAGATCGGCAAGGTCGTTTGGGTCGGACCGGGCAAAGTCCAGGACGACGGCAAGCGAGCCCCCATGTCCGTCAAGAAAAACGACGAGGTCATCTACGGCAAGTACATGGGCAACGAGATCGAGATCGACGGCGAAAAGTACGTCATCACCCGAGAGAGTGACCTCCTGGGCATTGTCGAGAAGTAACACCGGAGGCAAACGCAAGGGACCCGGACCACCGGGAGAGATGAACTTTTAGAGGACCAAGAAAATGGCAAAGCAATTGATGTTTGACGATACCGCACGGACGGAGCTGCGGGAAGGGTTGAAGCAACTGGCGGCCGCCGTCAAAGTCACTCTCGGCCCCACCGGGCGCAACGTCGTGCTGCACAAGAGCTGGGGCTCTCCGAAGGTGACGAAGGACGGGGTTTCGGTCAGCAAGGAAATCGAGCTGCCCGAGCCGTTCAAGAACATGGGCGCCAAGATGGTCAACGAGGTCGCCAGCAAGACCTCCGACGTCGTCGGCGACGGGACCACGACGTCCATCGTCCTGGCCGAGGCGATCTACCTGGAAGGCCTCAAGCACGTCACCGCCGGGGCCAATCCCATGGCGCTCTACCGCGGAATCAGCAAGGCCTGTGAAGTGGCCACGAATTTCATTTCGGACGTGAGCGTTCCGGTCAAGGGCCACGAGGACATCGCCAAGGTGGCGACCATTAGCGCCAATAACGACGACGCCGTGGGCGAGATCCTCGCCGACGCCATCGACGCCGTCGGCAAGGAAGGCGTTATCGAGGTCGAAGAAGGCCGGGGCATGGCCAACGAGCTCAACGTTGTCGAGGGCATGCAGTTCGACCGCGGATTCCTTTCCCCTTACTTCGTGACCAATCCCGAGACGCTGGAGACCGTTCTCGAAGACGCCTACATTCTGCTGCACGAAAAGAAAATCTCCAACGTCCGCGAGTTTATTCCGCTGCTGGAGAAGATTGCGCAGGTCGGGCGGCCCCTGCTGGTCATCGCCGAAGACGTCGAGGGCGAGGCCATGGCGGCTCTGGTCATCAACCGCCTCCAGGGCGTCCTGAAGGTCTGTGCGGTCAAGGCCCCCGGCTTCGGCGACCGACGCAAGGCCATGCTCCAGGACATCGCCATCCTCACCGGCGGCCAGGTCATCACCGAAGACCTCGGCATCAAGCTCGAGAGCATCGAGCTGACGCAGTTGGGCCAGGCCAAGAAGATCGTCATCAACAAGGACGATACGACGATCATCGAAGGGGCCGGCAAGAAGAAGGACATCCAGGCCCGCTGCGATCAGATTCGCGCGCAGATCGAGAAAACCACCAGCGACTACGACCGGGAGAAGCTCCAGGAACGTCTGGCCAAGCTGACCGGCGGCGTCGCCATCATCAACGCCGGGGCCGCAACCGAAACGGAGATGAAAGAGCGCAAGGACCTGCTGGACGACGCCCTGCACGCCACACGGGCGGCCACGGCCGAAGGCGTCGTCCCCGGAGGCGGCGTCATCTTCCTGCGGGCCCTCAAGGAAGTCGAGAAGGCCCGCGCCAAGGCACGCGGTGAGGAGAAGATCGGCTTCGATATCGTAGCCGGCGCCCTGAAGACACCGACGCGCCAAATCGTGGACAACGCCGGCGAAGAAGGTGACGTGGTCGTCGCCCAACTGCTGGAAAAGCTGGAAAAACAGAAGAATATCGGTTACAACGCCAATACCGGTGAATTCGTGGACATGATGAAGGCCGGCATTATCGACCCGGCCAAGGTGGCTCGCACCGCGCTGGAGATGGCCGCTTCGGTCGCCGGCTTGATGCTGACCACCAACGTTCTCGTCACCGAGCTGAAGGATGAAGAAGAGGAGCCCATCGCCGGCTCCGTTCGTTAGATAAGGTCCCGGGTCGTGGCCCATTTGCCCACGCAAGGCGAATGGGCCGCGTCACCCGGATAACAACCTATGGCCAAACGGGACTACTACGAAGTACTGGGGGTCGAGAAGAGCGCCTCGGCCGATGAGATCAAGCGCGCGTACCGGCGCCTGGCCATCAAGTTCCACCCCGACAAGAATCCCGGCGACAAGGAAGCCGAGGCCAAATTCAAGGAGTGCGCCGAGGCCTACGAGGTTCTCAGCGACGCCGAGAAGCGCAAGCAGTACGACCAGTTCGGCCATGAGGGGTTGCGCGGCGCCGGCATGCACGATTTCTCGCGTATGAACGTCGAGGACATCTTCAGCATGTTCGGTTTCGACGATTTTTTCAGCGGGATCTTCGGTGGAGGCCGACGCGGCGGCGGTCGACGCGGCGGTCCGGCCCGCGGCTACGACCTCGAAACGAGCGTTGAGCTGTCGCTCCAGGAAATCGCCCACGGCGCCGAAAAAACGATTGAATTCACCCGCCAGGACCGCTGCCCCGACTGCAGCGGCACCGGCGCGGCCAAGGGCAGCCAGCCGACCCGGTGCTCGCTTTGCGGAGGCACCGGCCAGGTCGCCAAGGGAGGCGGCTTCTTCCAGATGGTCTCGGCGTGCCCCCAATGTCGCGGCGAGGGCAAGGTCATCACCAACCCGTGCCGCACGTGCAAGGGCAGCGGGCGCGTGCCGAAGAAACGCAAGGTCACGATCAAGGTCCCCGCGGGCGTCCACGAGGGCCAGGGCATCCGCGTCGCCGGCGAAGGCGAGCCCGGCCGCGGCGGAGGCCCCAACGGAGACCTCTATTGCTACGTCCGCATCAAGCCGCATGAGTTCCTCGAACGCGATGGAAATACCCTCATCGCCGTCGTGCCCATCAGCTTCACCCAGGCGGCCCTCGGCGCGACGATCGACGTGCCCAGTCTCAACGGCAAACAACAGTTGAAAATCCCCGCGGGGACCCAGTACGGCAGCCTCTTTCGCATCCGTGGCCAGGGACTGCCCGACATACGCACCGGACGCCGGGGCGACCAGCTCGTGCAGATCACCGTCGAGACGCCCGCCAATCTGAACGCCAAACAGGAAGAGCTGCTGCGGCAGTTCGCCCAGACGGAAAACAAGCGGGTCTCTCCAAAGTCACAAGGTTTCTTCGAGAAATTGAAGCGACATTTCGGTAATCACTGATGACGGATAAAAAGAAACCCAAGCCCAAAGACATGGACGCCAAGGCGCTGCGCAAGGAGTTGCAGCGGCTCGAAGAGCAGTCGAACGGTTTGAAGAAGGAACGAGACGAGCTGTTCGAGAAGCTCCAGCGCGTCATGGCCGACTACGCCAATTTCCAGAAGCGTTCGTCCAAACAGATCAGCGACAGCGTCGCGTACGAGAAGGAGAACATCATACGAACGCTGCTGCCCGTGCTGGACAACTTCGAGCACACGTTGCAGAAATCGCACGCGGCCGAGAGTGTGGAGGTCGTCCTCAAGGGCGTTCAAATCATCTACGACCAGATGAACGACGTTTTGGCCTCGCACGGCGTGGAGAAAATCCCGGCGTTGGATGAGACGTTCGATCCGGCCCGACACGAGGCGATGCTGCGACGCGAGGAGCCCGACAAGCCCGATCATGCCGTCCTGGAAGAATTTCAGAAGGGCTATCAACTGAACGGCCGGGTCATCCGGCCCAGCAAGGTCGTCGTCAATCGAATTGAGGCCGAGGAAAAGGCCGAAACACAGGAACAACAACCAGCACCTCCAGCCGAAGAGGTCCCCGAGGAAACACAGGACGCCGAAAGGGACGCCTGCGAGCACGAGGAGGGCACGGAGTAACACGAATGCCTACGTACGATTACGAATGTCAACAATGCGGACACGAGTTCGAGCAGTTCCAGAACATCACCGCCAACCCGCTGCGCAAATGTCCTGAGTGCGGCGCCATGGCCTTGAAGCGGTTGATCGGGACCGGGGCCGGGATCCTCTTCAAAGGCTCCGGGTTCTACGAAACCGATTATCGCAGCGACAGCTACAAGAAGGCCGCCCAGAAGGACAAAGGCGGATCATCCACGAAAAGTTCCGACAAGAAAGAAAAGAAGACCGAAAGCAAATCCGCCGCGCCCGCCGCCGAGAAGAAAAAATCCGCGTAGTCGCCCGCGAAGCCCTCTTCTGCCTGCCCTGACCGGCGTCACATCCCCGGCCGGCCCGCGTTCGTCGCCGGCGCGATCCGGTCGTACGCCGGAAGTGCCCTTCCATCTTTGAGACGAATGCCGGCGGCGTGCATCGGCGATTGTCCGTCGCAGCCCGTCGGCAGGGACTCGATCTCCAGCCACCCCTTGTCGACCATGCGGTCCATCAGGGTCTTTACGGTGCTGCAGGCGCGGTTGCGGCCGTACCCACTACCTGGCAAATTTGGCGATCTGTGTGAACTGAGAATGTTGGGCGATTTGGGGCGGCTCACAAGAGGCCCTTTGGGGGCAACCAAGGAACTTCCCAATTCATAGGCGGCGCTGTACGCCTCTGCGACACCGTGCAAGACGCCGGGTGTAAACCCCGCAAGCACGTCCAAAAACCATATCTCGCTGCGGCCGATTCCGCCGTTGGCTGCAACCTCCATCCATCGAGGGCCAACTGCATCTCACTGCCAAAAAGGTTGAAATCAGGAACGCACGTCCGCGTGACCTTTCGGCCAGATCGCAGTCAGTCGAAGCAACGTCATTTTTATTAAACCTGTAGCAGTATCAGGTGACGATGAAGAAGACAAGGAAGCTGCAACTTCCTCCGAGTTCTTTGGAAACAGTGAAAGCAGAATGACATGCCCACCCGTAAAGACACGGCACACGCCGGCAGACAAGAGGCGTTCTCAGCCGCCGCGACGCCACGAGAGGAGCCTATAGTCTTCATTGTGGATGACGATGAGGCGTTACGTGGCAGCCTCGCCCTGCTCATGGAGGCAGTGAAGCTGAAGGCGGAGACATTTGCGACCGCTGACGAGTTTCTCGCGTGCTACGAACCTGGCCAATTGGGTTGTCTGGTGCTTGATGTCCGCCTTCCCGGCATGAGCGGCCTGCAACTCCAGGAAGAGTTACTGGCGCGCGATATCGAGCTGCCCATCATCTTCATCTCCGGTTATGCGGACTTACCGATGGCGGTGGAGGCGATGAGGAAAGGCGCGTTCCACTTCATCGAGAAACCGGTTCGAGGCCAGACCTTGCTGGATGAAATCAACGCCGCCATCGCCTTCCACAAGAGGCGTCGACGACTTCGAACAACCGCTCAGGCAGTGGCCGCCAGGATCGAGACACTGACGCCGCGGGAACTGCAAGTCCTTGATTTGATTAGGGCGTGACTTGCATGCCGCTACCCTGTTTTTCTGTATAGACGACGCACCA
>CAYPZL010000107.1:0-19247 GCA_964415045.1 uncultured Pirellulales bacterium
TCGAGAGCTACACCAACGAGGTCGGCTCGCGCGTCTTCGAGAAGTGGATCGACGGAGTCGGCTTTACGCAGCCGGCGGATACGCCCGGCAACGGCACGGGCGCCCTGGTCGGCCACGACATCTGGACCCCCGGCACCACGTTTACGACCATCGTGGAAACCGGCAACGTCCACGGCGGTGCCCAGGCCATGCCGATCTATTACGACAACACGGTGGCCCCCTTCCGCTCGGAGGTCGATCGCACGTTTGTGCCGGCCCAGAATTGGACGGCTGAAGGCGTGACGACGCTGGTCGTGCACTTCCGCGGCGCGGCCGACAACACGGGCGATTTGTACGTCAAGATCAACGGCACCAAGGTTCCCTACGACGGCGATCCGGCCGATATAGCCAGTCGCACGTGGCTGGCATGGGAAATCGACCTGGCCTCGGTCGGCGTGCCCGTGACCAACGTCTCGACCCTGACCATCGGCATCGAAGGCGGCCAAACAGGCGTCCTGTACGTCGACGACATTATCCCGACCCGGCCATGACCTGAACGGGACAGAAGACCGCATAGGCTAAAGCCCATCCTGCCGGTTGCGGCGTTGGAAGGCTTTCATGTATTGAAGGAACTTTTCGGCGGTTTTGTCGAGGTTCTCGATGGTACCGCCGCCGTCGAGGACTTCGCACATTTCGTAGGCGACGTAGCCCTGGTAGCCGATGTCGCGCAGGGCGGTGAAGAACGTCTCGTAGTCGACGATACCCTCGTCCATCGGCACGGCGCGGATCACGTCGTCCTGTTCGAGAAAGTTGGTCAGCGTGTGCTCGTAGTGATAGCGCGCGTGGCGGACGTACTGGGCGGCGGTCGTATGAACGATGTACGGCTTCATCTGGAGCACAGATGCGCGCAGCTCCTGGGCGTCGAACCCTTGCAGCGTGGGCGTCCAGGGATCGAAGGCGGCCTTGACGTTGGGCAGATCGACCTCATCGAGCAGCCAGAACATGGCATCGTGATGGGAGGCGATGTCGTGGTGGTTCTGCACCGCCAATGTCACGTCGTACTTCGCGGCCTCCCTGCCGGCCAGCTTCAGACCTTCGACGACCAGGCCGTACTGCTTGTCATACGGAATGCCGGGCCGCTCGTAGCCGGTAAAGACACGCACCATGTCGGTGCCCAGGTCTCGCGCAAGCTTCGCCAGTTCGCCGACGTAGGCCGCCTGAATCTCGACGTTCGGAATGCCCGCCTTGTCCACACCGGCGGTGAAATCCGTGTAGCCGGCCAGACAGACTAATTCCAGGCCAAGGCTTTCGATCCTCCGCCGCAGGGCCTTCCGCGCATCGGCGTCGTAATCCAGCACGGAAACGTGGGGACGCTTGGCCATGAGCATCACACCGTCGAAGCCAAGATCGCTTGCCTTGACGAGAAACTCATCGACGGTGAGCCGGGCCTGGCCCCGCCAGAAGCCCGCGTAGCTGACCGAGTGCAGGCACGTCTTGACCTTGAAATCCTTCGGATTGCCGGTCGGGGTCCCGGGGGCGGAGACGGCCTGAGAACAAAACGCACCCACGACAAGCACCAGAGTGCACAACGTACGCATGACGAAGCCCTTTCAATGGAAGCCTCTATGGCGGCGCGGCGGCTACGGGGCCTCCTTCGGCTTGAGGAGGTTCTTAAGTCCCTCGGTGATGCCTTGCCCGCCGTTGTCGGCGCCATCTTTCGAGTCTGAGCCGGAACCGTTATTACCGAAAATGATCCGGCCGATGTCGATGGCCTTGTTCAGGATGGTGCTTAAATCGCCGATCATCTCCCGGGGCAACACATCGGTGCCTTCCTCGGCGATCTCCGTAGCCACGGCCAGCAGGATCTTGGTCAGCAGGATAGCGACGTCCATGTCCTCGTCGCGGCCCAGATCGGTCATCCGGATCGGCGCCAACGCAAGCGTCACCCGGTCGTCCTGCCCGGGCACAGTCTGCAATTCCACGTTCACCCGGATGTTCGTGATCTCCAGGACGTCGATGACGAGCCTCTTGCCCGAGGGTTTGCGGTCGCGCCGCACCTTCTCGACCACCTCGTACAGATTGTTCCGCGTCACGCCCTTCTGCTCGACGAACAGTTCCATGCCGTCGAGTTTCATGCTCCGGATGAACGCCTGATCGCCCAGCAGGGAAAGGGTGTCGGCGGAAACATCGGTCCGGGCCAGATCAACGAGCCGGTCCCCTTCGTAACCGGGAGGATTGGCCACGGTGACGTCACGCAGGTCAACGGCGCCGCTGAGCAGCGAGAGGCTCGCCTTGCCGACGTGCACATCGACGCCCAGGGTCTTAGCGCCGGCGGACTCCACCGCCACCCGCACCGCGCTGTCGGCAAACAGACTCAGACCGATCGCCCCGGCGATCGCCAGAACGCCGACGAGCGCGACGAGAAAAAACAGAGATCTGAGAAGCTTCCTTTTCTTCATTCCTGGTCCCTCGTGGGCACTCCTGCAAGTCTCTTTCGGCGCCCCCGCCATCGGGCGTCACGGCCCTCTCAGGGAGCGGACGCATCGGCCCGACTGATCTTGGCCCCGAGCGGATTGAGGCGCTGCTCGATGCGCTCGTAGCCCCGGTCGATGTGATAGACACGATTGACGATGGTGGTCCCCTCGGCGGCCAACCCCGCCAGCACCAGCGCCGCCGAGGCGCGGAGGTCCGAGGCCATGACCGGCGCGGCGATGAGCTTCTCGACGCCCGCGACGATGACCGCCGGTCCTTCCTTGCGCAGGTCCGCCGCCATGCGATTGAGCTCGGCCACGTGCATGAACCGATCCGGGAAGACCTTCTCGATCACCATGCTGTTTCCCTCGGCCAGCGCCAGCACGGCCATGAACTGCGCCTGCAAGTCGGTCGGGAAGCCCGGATAGGGCTGGGTCGTGATGTCGGCGGGCTTGACGCGGCCGGTGCGTGCGACCACGCAGCCGCCGGCTTCCGGCTCGACCGTCGCCCCGATCCCCCGGAGCTTGTCGACCACGGCCATCAGGTCGTCAAGCCGGCAATTTCGCAGCCGCAGCTCGCCACTGGTGATGACCGCGGCCGCCATGAACGTCCCGGCTTCGATGCGGTCCGGGATCACCTCGTACCGCACCGGATGCAGTTCCTTGACCCCCTCGATGACGAGCCGGGGCGAGCCGATGCCGGCAATCCGCGCGCCCATCGCATTGAGGCAGTTGGCCAGGTCGGCGATTTCGGGCTCGCAGGCGGCCGACTCGATAACGGTCCGGCCCTTCGCCAGGACCGCCGCCATCATCACATTGGCGGTACCCAGAACGGTGGAGCCGAACGAGCCGCCGAGAAAGATACTTGCACCGGTCAGGCCATGCGGGGCTTCGGCAATGACGTAACCGTTCTTGAGATGGATCTCGGCGCCGAGCTGGCGCAGGCCGCGAAGATGCAGGTTGATCGGGCGGTCGCCGATGGCACAGCCACCGGGCATGGACACTTCCGCCCGCCCGCAGCGGGCCAGCAGCGGTCCCAGAATGCAGATGCCGGCCCGCATCTTACGAACGATCTCGTAGTCGCCCACGGGATTGTCGATCTCGGTCGAGTCGATAGCCAGCGAACCGTCGGCCTGACGGGCCACCTGGCAGCCCAGCGTCTCAAGCAGTTCGCCGCAGACGCGAATATCGGAGAGGTTCGGCACACCGATGAAACTGGACCGGCCCCCGGCCAATATCGCCGCCGCCATGATCGGCAGGGAGGCATTCTTCGAGCCGTTGACGGTCACCTCTCCGGCCAACCTGACCGGACCTTCAATCCGAAATACGTCCATGTCCTATTTTCCTTGAAAACGGCCTTTCCTTCTGCCATACTCCGCAGACCGGGCTCCGTGTCCGGTTAGTGTAGTGGAAGGCAACGCGAGTTTCAACCCTCTTGGGCCGGGCTCGCAGAACACAGCGCACCGTCACAAGATGAGGGCCATATTGGACGCATCCGAACCAGCGACCACCTTGGTTACTCCCGACCACCTGATTACGCTGGCGGGGATTGCGCTGCTTTCGGCCTGGCTGCTCCAGACGTCGCTGGGCCGCAAGGCGCTGGTCGGGGCGCCCGAGCGCCGCAACCGCATGGCCCCCTACACGCCCTTTATCCCGTTCTTCATCTGGCTCGTCGGCATCTCAATGATGCAGTCGGTCGCGGATATGTTTGCGGGCTCCTTGAACGGGTGGCAATCCGATTTCCTGAACAACCTGGTGTTCTGCACGGGGGCGGTTCTCTCCATCGTGGTGATGTTGATTCTGGCGCAGCTCGATTTCGTCGACGGTTTGCGAGGGTTGGGGCTTCGGCTCAAGACAATCCCGAAGGACGCCGCCCTGGCGTTTGCCAACCTGCTGGCGGTCTGGCCGCTGGTTCTGGCGATGATCGTCGCCACCACGTCGGTCGGCAAGATGCTGCAGGGTCAGGACTTCGAGATGCCGCAGCATCAGGAATTGCAGTTGATCAGCGAATCGACGGCGATTCCTCTGCGCGTCCTGATCGTCTTCCTGGCGGTTGTCGTCGCACCCCTGCTCGAAGAGATGCTCTTTCGCGGCCTGTTCCAGACGATGATCCGCTCGTACTTGGAGCAGCCCTGGCTGGCGATCGTCATCACGTCGGGGATTTTCGCGTCGGTGCACCAGAACGTCACCCACTGGCCCGCGTTGTTTATGCTCGCGATGGGACTGGGCTACGCCTACGAGAAAAGCGGGTCGCTCTGGCGACCGATCTTCATGCACGCGCTGTTCAACGGCGTGGCCATTGCCGCCACCCTGAGCGAGCAGCCCGCCTGGATCTGAGTGAGGCAATGGGATTGCAGGTACTCTGAACGGATAGTGAGGTACTATGAGCAACAACGATAAGCGCAAACAGCCCCGGCTCCGCGACGGGGAAGTCCCTTCCACCGCGAGAGCATTGCGCCTCGATGGGCGCAGAAACTCCGCCGTGTCGGCCTGCATCTTTCTGCTCCTGGTACCCTGGCATTGGGCCGCTGCCGGCCACGTGGTGAAGTCGCCGGACGGGAATGTTGTCGTTACATTCGACCTCGGCGATGCAGCGGGGCGTGACGGATCTCCCGTTTATCAGGTCGAATACAAGGGGCGAGCCATCCTCGGAGAATCGCTGCTCGGCCTCGATCTTGAGGATGCGCCGGACCTGGAGGCGGGCTTCGTCGTTGTCGAGACGCAAAGCGGTAGCAGCGACACGACCTGGTCTCCGGTGTACGGGCAATGGAAGACCATTCGCAACTGCTACAACCAGCTCGTCCTCACGCTGGCAGAGAAAACAGCGCCTTACCGCCGCCTGGTCGTGACGTTCCGGGCGTACAACGAAGGAGCCGCCTTGTGCTATACCATCCCGGAACAGGAGAACGTCAAGAATTTCGTCATCGCCGCAGAGAAGACGCAATTTCGCTTCCTCGAAGATCACGCGGCCCACGCCGTGTATTCCGCACAGGGCCAATACAGCAAGGTACCGCTCAGCAAGGTCAAGAAGAACTGCGAGAGACCGTTGACGCTGGAACTGGAAGACGGAGGCTTCGCGGCCGTGGCCGAGGCGCGGCTGGTCGATTACGCCCGGATGAAGCTGTCGCCCGTGAAGGACCAGCCGTATACGCTGGTCAGCTCGCTCGGCAGCAAAGTAGAAGCGTCGGCGCCGCTGACGACGCCCTGGCGCGTGCTGATGATCGCAGAGGCGCCGGGCCAGCTTCTCGAACGCAGCTATCTCATTCTGAATCTTAACGACGCTTGCGCCATCGCGGATACGTCCTGGATCAAGCCGGGCAAGGTCATCCGCGAAGTCACACTCACCACCGAGGGCGGCAAGGCCTGCGTGGACTTCGCCGCCGAGCACAACCTGCAATACGTGGAATACGACGCGGGCTGGTACGGCCACGAATACAGCGACG
Organism: uncultured Pirellulales bacterium; assembly: GCA_964415045.1. Taxonomy (GTDB): domain Bacteria; phylum Planctomycetota; class Phycisphaerae; order Sedimentisphaerales; family Anaerobacaceae; genus CAYPZL01. The sequence goes on from CAYPZL010000107.1 coordinate 5,894, forward strand.
AGGCCGACGCCACCACCATCTCGGTCGATCCAAAGCGTTCCCCGGGGCCGCTCGATCTGCACGCGGTCATCGATTACGCCAGGCAGCGAGACATCGGCATCCTCGTCTACGTCAACTGGCGCGCGCTGGAACGGCAGCTCGATGAGATCCTTCCCCTCTACGAAAGCTGGGGCATCAGGGGCGTCAAGTACGGCTTCGTACAGGTCGGCTCGCAGAAGTGGACCGCGTGGCTGCACGAGGCGGTGCGCAAGGCGGCGAAGCACCACCTGATGGTCGATGTGCATGACGAGTACCGCCCGACGGGATACAGCCGAACGTATCCCAACTTCATGACCCAGGAGGGGATCCGGGGCAATGAATGCATGCCGACCGCCGGCGAGAATCTCATCCTGCCCTTTACGCGCATGCTCTGCGGAGCCGGCGACTACACCGTCTGCTACTACAACAACCGCATCAAGACCACCCACGCCCATCAATTGGCTGCGGCGGTCGTCTTCTATAGCCCCTGGCAGTTCCTTTTCTGGTACGACCGGCCGTCCGCCTATCGAGGCGAGCCTGAGATCGAGTTCTTCGACCACGTCCCCACCGTCTGGGACGACACGCGAGTCATCAACGGCGAAATCGGCAAGTATATCGCCATTGCCCGACGCAGCGGCGGGGAATGGTTCATCGGCACCATGAACGGCATGGAGACCCGCACGCTCGATATCCCGCTGGCCTTCCTCAATCGCGATCAGGACTATATTGCCCACATCTACTGCGACGGCGACCCAAGCGACGAAACGCGAACGCACGTCAAGTGCGAACGCCGCACCGTCAACCGAAACACGATCCTGACCGCCCGGATGCCCCCCAGCGGTGGACACGCCGTGCGAGTGGTCCCCGCCTCAGAGGCGAACCGGCGATAGTCCCCAAGCACCCCGGCTGGCGCCACCTGTGGCATACCCCTCGGTCGAGCCGTAGAGTGCAGCACCCTGCCCGGATGAGCCTGAGACGCGGCGGATAGGGTCCGCCCAAATTTTTTCCATTTTCCGATCGACAAAGAATTATACGGATTCCGTGCAAGGAACGAAAGACCATGATCCGTTCGGAGTGCAGAATTGTGATTGAAGCCTCGCCGGAAGCGGTCTTCGCGCGCATCAGCGACCCAACGAAAGCTCCGGAAGACATACCGGGTGTTACCCCCGTGAAGAAACTGTGCGGCAAGTGGTCCAACACCTGGTACCAGGCCGTATCCAGCGTGGCGGACGTGCCGATTGAAATGAACTGCGAGTTCCAGGAGTACGTTCTCGGTCAACGCCTGACCGTGCAACGCACGGGCGGCCTGGACAGCCGAGTCACGTGGCGGCTGGAAGCCCAGGACGGCCGGACCTGCGTGAGCCTTATCAGTGAGTGCCGCCTGCCCCCCGCACGGGCGCCGCACGTGCCCGAATCCGTCCTTCAGAAACGAATAGACCGCCAGTGGCAAACGGCTCTGGCCAACGTGAAGGCACGCGTGGAAGCCGGCCAGAGAACCCCGGGGGTGAAAGACAGTGGCGCGGGGCAGACCCGCGGTCACAGGATGGTGCCGCGAGGCGAGAATCAGCCGTTGCCCGAACAAGCTTGCCTATTCGGAGGGGCTTCCTTCCTTCTTCTGGGGATAAGTGCGAAGAAGTCTGGATTTCTGGCGCGTGCTTCGCGGTTTCTGGATCTCGGTTACGATGCGTCCGCCGCGAAAGATCGTCACCGACCCGGTTGACTCGCTCACTGTAACGGCGATGGAATCGGTAACGGCGCTGATCGCGGCCGCGGCGTGGTGGCGGGCGCCCAACCCCCGGGGCAATTCAAACTCTTCCTGGCTTGCGGTCCGGATATACGCACCGCAAGTCTCCATCACACCGTCGCTGCGAACGATGAATGCCCCGTCGAGCGTGGCCAACTCCTTCACGGTCTCTTCGAGAGAGGCGTCCAGAATATTCCGCTCGTTGGGAGGATAGCCCCGGAAGGGGTTGAGAACGAGCTGGCGTGTCAGCGGGATCACATGCTCGGTGTCTCCAAGCACGAACATGGCCCCCAGCGCCCGGCCTTCGCGACCTTCGCTGCCCAGTTCGGAGGCGATATCCACGACCCGTTCGATCACTTCGGGCAAGATACGCGATGGAGTCTGCGTCAGATCCATTCCGGAAGTGAAAATCTCATATTCGCGGCCCACCTCGGTCACGATGATGGTATCGAGGGTCTTGGTCGCGGCCAATCCGGAAAGAAAGACAATGCGGTCGCCGTGCTTGATCAGGCCCCGCGACAAGGCCAGAAAAACAGCGATCTTGACTTGGCCCATCCGCGTCAGCGGAACGTTGGGAATGCGGACGCACTTCAGACACCCATCCGACGTGTTTTTCTCCTCCGCCCGGCCCTTGGTCACACAAAAAACCCGGGCTTTCAACGAGCCGGCCAGTTCGAGCGTTGGGTTGTCCAGGGCGTCGACGTACACAAACAGCGCGGTCGCGTTGCAGGACTCCACGATGCTTGCCACGTGCTGGAGCAGGCTGTTCGTGATGGTCTGGGCCGACTGATTCGCCTTGCCCGCCTCCTCCCGATCAATGTCCGCTTGAAACGAATCTGCGGGTTTCTTTGCCATGTGCGCCCCTTTGGCTCAAGGGCAAAATTGTCGGAACTACCTGCGTCAAATCCTGTTTATCTCTATCGAACGACGGGACGACCGGCTTCACGTTTTTGGGCATGCCATAGAAAAGGTAAAGCCCCTGCGGTGCGGAGGGAGAGGAAGCGAGACTACGCAGGGGCTTGTAGTGCAATATCAGTTGTCAATGACGTTACGTCAAAAAACTTCCTTGTTCACGCATGTACGATCCGCTCCCACCCGGGGTTCAAAGTCAACCGTACTATTTTTCAAAATTTCCAGCGGATCCAATCATCTCGGCAAGCCCGGCACAGTTCGCTGCACTCACAGAAAATCTGAATCCTTGCGTTATAAGGGCCGGAACTGCCCCCTTTCCCCACCCATTGGGAAAGTCTGTTGTGATTTTACTCGGTGCTTCGTATCTGTCAAGAGTTTTTTTTAACCTTCTCGAATTCTCAACCATTTTCGCCGGGGCAATCACCCAAATACGGCAGGGCATTAAGGCTTTTTCACCATCAGATCGAGGTCCTCCAGGAGCGATTGGAGGTCTTCCTCATGCTCGACCTCCTGTTCCAGTATCTGCAAAACGATGTTGTAAGTAGCCGGATCAGTCGTTTGCGTCGTCTTCAGCAGCTTCTGGTAGGTGGCAATAGCGCATTGCTCGCCCTTGATGTTTTGCTCCAGGATGACCCGGACGTAGGGATCGTCGGGAGCAGGAGCAGAAGGCTGCACAAGCCGAAGCCGCTGCTTTCAATCCAGCCGGCGCCCAGCAAACCAACGCCGCGCACCGCCAGAGAGCCGACCGCGAGCACACACACGGCCATCACCAGATTGACCGCCAGGCGTCGTGCCAGAGGGCTCGCGCGCCGCCGCAGCGGAACCACATGCTCGGCAACGAACAACGACCCGAAGACACCCGGAAGTAACAGCATCTTTCATATCGCCATCGTTGCTCGTCTTCCCTGTCTGCAACATGTTACCGCCTCAGCCGACAACGCGTAATTTCTCGAGACAAGTCGGCATCGGCCAAATCTGTGAATTGCGCCGCGGCCAGGGTATCGGCCTCGGCGATCATGCCAGCCGGGCACATCACTGCCGACCGCCAGGAAAGAGCCGGCCAGGGCCGCCCCAAAACTGACGGCACACGCGACAACCAGTTTCATGACATCCCTGCCGGCCATTTTCGGGCTTTCGAGCACAAGAACTCCACTTGACCGCCGTCCACATTGTGCGCAAGATCAAAAGTGCCAAACAAAGCAATTTTGCAGAACAAAGGACCGGCCCATCAGTAGGAATATCGCAGCAGGTCAATTGACCGTGCCCATGCGGCCGGCTGCACTTTGCCGGGCAATACGAGCGTCCTGGATCGATAAGACAAGGAGGCGCCACGATGGCCGAAGAGAAGATGCAGCACAACGTAGACTGCGGCGACGCCGAACACGGCAAGCACCTCTGTTTCCTGATGTACGAAGGGTATCATCTCAACAGCAAGGAAGCCTACAAAGCGCTGGTGCAAGAGGCGGAGTTTCGGTGCCAGAAGTGTGGTCGAACCGCCAAGGCCGCCGGAAGCCTGTGCGAACCGATTCGCCTGTGATCAGGCACGCCAGAGACGCCGGCAAGACAAAGACCGACCGCCGGCATCCTGCGCGCGACACAGAAGACGCAGGCGCGCTTGCCTCAGCGCTAACCGTGTGACTGTCGAAAGGGAGACCCATGGATATCTTTGCATTTGCCCTGGAGAAAGAAAAATACGCCGAGCAGTACTACCGCGAACTCGCCGACAAGGCCGACCACGCGGGTCTGAAGAACATCCTGACCATGCTGGCCAACGACGAAGTGGCGCACTATCAAGCCGTCGAGCAGATCAAAACCGCCACACCGGAGGCCGTGACGGAGACGCCCGTGTTGAGCAACGCCAAAGAGGTCTTCGAGAAAATGCGCGGCTCGGCCGAAAAATTCGATTTCACCATCAGCGAGGTGGATTTGTACCGGAAGGCTTGTGACATCGAGCAGGAGAGCAGAAAATACTATCTCGAAAAAGCCCGCGAGGTGCAAGACGACGGCCAGAAGAGAATCTTTGAGAAACTGGCGGAAGAGGAGAACAAACACATGGTGCTGGTGCAGAGCATCTGCGACTTTGTGTCCCGGCCGGAAACGTACCTGGAGAACGCCGAATTCTGTCATTTCGACGATTACGCGGAAGATGAGTTCTAACTGAACTTGCCGGGCCATCACGCGCATTCGGGGATTGCCCACAAAGACGTCCCGGTGTTTGTGAATGCGAAGCTCGACCTCGAGCCGCCCTTCCGAGCAAGCCAGATTAGCCGGAGGCGTCTGCCAGGGACCGCTTCAAATCCGCTTCGAGCCGCTCCAGGATCTGAGTCAGGCATTGGTCAAGCGCCTTGACGAGGGCATCGGCGGTCCGGGCCTCGAGCGGGTTCGACGCCCCATACACCTTGCCGAAAACAATCGTCTCGTCAGCATCTTCGCTGGCAAGAAGAAAACAATGCAGTTCCATGACCGCTTTTGGAGCGGACGCATCACTCAGGTCGCCGTAGAGCGTCGTGATGTTCCCCTCCAGGGTGTACGTCGGCTCCAGCCGGCTGCCCGGCGCCAGAACGCGCTCGAACATACCGGAGCGGGCCAGCCACAGGCGGGTCTTCTCGGTAACCATCACCGCCGGCGCCACGAGAAATTCGTGGTAGTAATCGGCCTCGTAAACGAGCTCGTCCCGGCGATAGACCAACCCCGGGTCGGCAAAGGCTGCATCGATAGTGAATCGCCGAACCTCCAGGACGGCACCGGTCTGCATCGCGGCCGGCTCGCCCGGCCGGACCGCTTCCAGAATATAGTATCGCTTGTCGACGGCGGTTCGCGCGCAACCGCTCAAGGTCAGCAGGAGCGCGGCCCAGATGAGGCACGCGGAAAATCTAACTGAATGGAACGTCATTTCAACGCCTCCGATTTGGCTGGTGGTTTGCTGAGAATCAACTGCGACGGACGCTTCTTCAACGCACCGGTCAGTTCCTTGAGGTTATCCGAGATCTCACGAAAATTCGCAATGATGACCTCGATTTCCGGGCGCTCGGTGGCAACCAGCTTATCGATGCGCTGCAAGGCGCTGTTGAGACGGGCCACCGTCTCGGCCAGATTCGTTTGGTCGGAAAGCTCACCCGAGCCCGCCAGGAGCCGGCGCAGATTGTCGTTGGTCACCCGGATCTCGGCGACAAACTGCTGGATTTCCTGGCTGAGCCGGGGGATATCCGCATCCGCCACTGCCTGGTCCAGCGAAGCGAGCAGTCGCCCGAGGTCTTCATTCATGCTCTCGGTATCCAGCGCCGCGATTTTCTGCCTCGTCTCGGCCAACAGATCGCGGGCCTCCCGACTGAGCCGCGGCACGTTCGCGTCCGCCACCGTCGCGTTCAGGGACACCAGCAACTCCTGGGTAGCCTGGCTGATCTTCTCGGCCTCGATAGCGGCCACCTTCGCGCGGGTTTCTTTTAGTAGACTGGAGGTCTCGGCGCTGAGCTCTGCCACGTTGACGTCCGAAATAGCCGCATCCAGCGAGGCAAAGACGTTCTCCAGAGACGCGGCCAGACCTTCGACGTCGATCTCTTGCAGCCGCAGAAGGATCTTGTCGATGGAGTCCTTCATCGTGGTCAGCTCACCCGGAGCAGACGGCACGTAGGAGTACAAGGGCTCCCACGGGACTTCCAGGATTCCAAACCGGTTGGGATCGACATAGTTCGCTTCCAGGTAGGCCTGGCCGGTGAGGATATTGGATGTAATTCGCACGCGGAGTCCGCGCTCGATCATCTGTTTCAGAATCGTCCCGGCCGGCTCGTCTGCCAGTTCGGGAAAAACGGCCTTCGGAGCCGAGCACACCACCCTGACGTAGGGCTCGTATTCCGAGACGGTCGCGCTGTCCTGATCCAGATCGTATTCACTGCCCACGAATCCAATCTTCTCCACCTGCCCGATGCGAACGCCCCGAAACTCCACCGGCGAGCCGACACTCAACCCCGTGATGGATTCGTCAAAATAAGTCTCGAAATACATCTTGTCCTGTGCGAGCATGCCGGCACCGAAGATCACAACCGCGGCCACGATCATGACGACGGCACAAATAACGAACAGCCCTATTTTGAAATAATGCGGCTTCGTGCTCATTTGCATCCACCCGAAAGAGAATTGACTTCAACCATTCACGCCCCTGTCCTCCGCTCTACGCCGATTCCGATCCTCTCGCTTCGCGCCGGAAGAACTGACGAACCGCCGGGTCCTCACTGCGGTCGCGCAGCTCCTGCGGCTTGCCCGTCGCGATGATGGTCTTCCGGGCCTTGTCCAGCATGATCACACGCTGAGCCACGGCAAAAATGCTCGCCAGCTCGTGCGTGACAACAACAAACGTAATGTGCAAGCTCTCGGATAATTCCAGAATCAACTCATCGAGCTGGGCGGCCGTGATGGGATCGAGACCGGCCGAGGGCTCGTCGAGAAAAAGAACCTCCGGGTCCAGCGCCAGCGCCCGGGCGATGGCGGCGCGTTTGCGCATGCCGCCGCTCAGCTCGGAAGGCATCTTGTACACCGCATCCTGCAGCCCCACGGCGCTGAGCTTCATCTGTGCGATCGCTTCCATCGCCTCGCCGGGCAGATCGGTGAACTCCTCCAGAACGAGAGAGATGTTTTCAATCAGGTTCATCGATCCGAACAATGCGCCGCTCTGGTAGGAGACACCGATCTTCTTCAGTACGGCCAAACGCTCGGCTCCCTGGGCCGTAACGATGTCGGTGCCGTCGATCAAGACCTGCCCGCGCATGGGCGTGCGCAGTCCGATCATGTGCTTGAGCAGCGTGCTCTTGCCGCAGCCGGACCCTCCCAGGATGGTAAAGACCTCCCCGGGCTGAACATCGAAGTTGATGTCCTCGAGTATTACCGTGCGGCCGTAGCCGGCCGTCAGGTCCTTCACCTGGATGATGGGCTCGGCGCTTTCGCTCATGTCCGGCTATATCCCCAGGAAATAATAAAGAACCGCGAAAATGCCGTCGGCCACCACGATGGCCACGATCCCGCTGACGACCGCCCGCGTCGCCGAATCCCCGACGGCGCTGGGACCGGTGCCGGTTTGCAGGCCGCGCAGGCAGCCGATCCCGGCAATCAGCGTGCCGAAAACGAACGTCTTCACAAGGCCGCTCATCAGATCAACCAGATCAGCCGCTTCCCTGATGCGTTCGATATAGGTCACGACGGGCACGTCCAGCGAGGTCATTACGATACCACAGCCGATCAGGCCGAAAAGATGATTGAACATCGTCAGCAGCGGCAGCACGCAAACGGCGGCGATCAGCCGGGGCAGGACCAGGAATTCGACCGGATCCAGGCCCATGGTCACCAGGGCATCGACTTCCTCATCGACCTTCATCGTGCCCAGTTCGGCGGCAAAAGCGGACCCGCTGCGGCTGGCCAGGACGAAGGCGGTGATGAGCGGTCCCAACTCGCGAAACAGCCCAATGACCACCAGGTCCGCCACGAACACCTCGACGCCAAACTTCTGCATGGCTACGGCGGATTGGAACGCCAGGATCAAACCGATCAAAAAGCCCAGCAAGGCCGTAATGCCCACGGCATTGGCGCCAGCCTTTTCGGCGATCAGAAACGTGTCGCGCCACCGCAGCCGGCCCCGATGCACGAGGACCTTGAGAAGCTTGGCAGAGACCTCGCCGGTGAAGCTGACCTGGTCGAAGAAATCGTGAGCCCCATGAACGACCGCACCACCCAGATTGTGGACCAACTCTGAGATTCCACCGAGACCCTTCGGAAACGAGACGGAGCGATACGTTTCGAAGAGTTTCAGGAGTTGGCGAAACCGGGGCTGGAGATTTTCGACCTCGAACTGCCCGCCCTTTTTCTGCTGGATGCGTTTGAACTCGAGCAACAGTGCGATGCCGGCCCCATCGCAATAGTCAAGTCCTCCGGCCTGCACGACCAAACGCGCGGCGCCGGCCTGGCGAACGCGCTGCGTGCTGTCGCGCCAGATGGCCGCAACGGCATCCCGATCGAGCCGGCCCTTAAGGACCAGATCAGTCCGGCCATCGCTGTCTGACTGCAAATCAAACGTGGCTTTCTTGTCGCCGTCCATGACACCTCAACAGTCGCCAAATCGCAGGATGGACTCTCAACCCACGCGGAAAGACTTCGGATGCACAAACGCGTGGGTCAATCCCGGCGCGCCGGGACACCCTACAACTACAATCGGCCATTCTATCGGGTCGCACGCGTTTTGCAAAGGCCGAGTGACCCTGCCTTTCCCACCCGGTCAGTCGCCCTCAGAACACGTCGATCAGACCGCAGGACACCTGGCAAGAATGTCAACCAGATCGTCCTTCGACACGGGATTGTCAAGCCGGCCCTGGGCGGCGCGGGGCGAGCCGCCGCCTTTGCCGCCGATTTCCTTCTGGAGATGTTTGAAGAGTTGCCCCGCGTCCAGCGTGGTAGAACTGACGGCGATGTGGGTGTCACTTACGGCAATGCCGGCGCCGTCTACGCTCTCGGCGATCATGCCGGCGAGAGTCCCTACGAGCTCTCGCGGAAGTGCGCCCACGTAAATGCCAACTTTCGACAATCCGGCCGTGACGACCTCGGCCGAACGGACCAGGTCGGAGAGCCGCAAGGACCACATCCGATCGACCTCCTTCGACAACTCCTTCGCACGTTCCAGGGTCTTGGCCAGGATGGCGGGCAATTCCAAAGTCGAACAGCTTGCCGCCTTTCTCAACTCTCGAAGGATGGATGTCTCGGCTTGCGATTGTTCCAGAGCCTTCTGTCCGGCCAGGAACGACACCCTCGTGCCCTCCTTCTTGTTCTCCAGATTGAAAATGCGAATGATTCCGATCCGACCGGTAGTCCTGACGTGGGCTCCGCAGCAGGGAGATTTGTCGCAATCGCCGATTTTGACCACGCGAACGACGTCCGCCTCGATCTCGCCGAAGCGGCTGCGAACGGGCTCGTCTCCGCCACCGAACACGGTTTCGACGGGAACATCCTCCATAACGATTGCCATGGCTCTGCGCTCAAGGTCCTCCGCCACGTCCCAATCAATTTTCTTGTCGAAGTCAACCGTGCACCCTTCCAGGCCGATGTGCACGCCTGTGGTCTGCAAACCGAACTGCTCGGCGGCGACGCCGGACAGAATGTGCTGGGCGGTATGGTGACAAGCGGTATGGCAGCGGCGCCGCCGGTCTACGCGGGCAACATATGTACCGTCCGCGAGCGTCCGGTCGAGCACGTGAACGATTCGACCATCCACAATCTCGACCTGACGGACAACCGCTTCGCCGATCGTGCCGGTATCCGCCGGCTGGCCTCCCTCGTCGGGGTGAAACACAATCGGGTCGGTCGTGACGCGGCCGTCGCCAACCGTTTTGACCGCGACCTCGAATTCATACGTATCCGGCTCAGTCCAATACAATCTCTTCATGGCGACGATTGTAGTCGATTGTGCGGCCGGCTCACAACCCGCCATCCGAGTCAATCGACACTTTCTTGTCGAAAGCAGCCGGGACCAGAAGCACGGGAACGCCCAGGTGCCTGTGAAGATATCCCAGCATGCGCGTGGCAGCGTCAAACCCTGGTGAAGCCGCAGGGTGGGTTCTCAACCCACCCGGTAAGACGTCGCGCGCACAAACGCGTGGGTCAAGGACCCACCCCACAGCTCGCATGACCCCATCGCCAAGGCCTGCGGCCTTGACGCTGCCACCCGAGGGACCAACGAAAGACGGTATCCAGATGCCGTAAAACGTTCACGCACACCGGGCCAAGGCCCGCGCTGGCAAACGGTTGGCGCAAGGCACTCGCCGGCGGTAGAATGGGCCAGCAAGACGATATACGGCAACGTGCTGCGGTCGTCGGGAGATACGTGTTCAGATAAAGGAGGCCACTCGATGTCGACCATTCCTATCGATCCGGTGTATCGACGCGAATTCCTGCAGAAGCTGGGGTCGCTATCGTTGGGGGCCGTTGCCGGGGCCGGTCTGGCAGCGCCGGCGCGCGGCGCCGACAGGCAGCGGCCACGCAAGAGCTGGCAGCCCGTTTCGGATCGCAAGGTGCGTTTCGGCATCGTCGGCTACGGCGTATGCCGGTTCGGAGCGGCCTTCGGGTTTCAGGACCACCCCAATGTCGAAGTCGTCGCCGTCAGCGACCTGATCCCGGAGCGGCGTAAGGGCTTGATGGAGGCGTGTCGCTGCAACAAGTCGTACGAATCGCTGGAGGTGCTGGTCAAGGACCCCAAGATCGAGGCGGTGTTCGTCGCCACGGACGCGCCGAGTCACGCGCGACATTGCATGGAGGTGCTCAAGCACGGCAAACACGTCATGACGGCGGTGCCGGCGGTGCTGGGCTCGATCGAGCAGGCCGAGCAATTAGTCGAGACCGTGCAGAAAACGGGCCTGAAGTACATGATGGCCGAGACGAGCTGCTTCCGCGAGGATTGCTACGCCATGCGACAGATCTATCACGCCGGCGGATTCGGACGACTCATCTATTCCGAGGGCGAATACTTCCACTTCGGAACCAAGCCCATCCCGTCGTTCAAGGGCTGGCGGGTGGGCATGCCGCCGTTGTGGTATCCGACCCACTCCACCGCGTACTACGTCGGCGTCACCAGGAAGCGCTTCACGTCCGTCTCGTGCGTCGGGTCCGACGCCGGATACGACGCCTACAAACCCGGGGCCAACAAGTACAACAACCCCTTCAGCGACGAAGTGGCGCTCTTTCAGACCAGCGAAGGCGGCTCGTCCCGCATGCTGATGTGCAAGGGCATCCACGGGGTGATCGTCGAAACCGGACGCGTCTACGGCCAGCGCGGCTGGATGGAGGGCACGAGCTACCACGGCGCGGAGAAGGACCTTCCCGACATCTCCCGTCCCCCGCTTCCGCCCGGCATGCCGGCCGGCGGGCACGGCGGTTCTCACGGACCCCTGGCCCATGAATTCGTCACCGCGATCCTGGAAGATCGCGAGCCGATGGTGAACGTCTACGAAGCTCTGGCGATGACGGTGCCCGGCATTATCGCGCATCAGTCGGCGCTCAAGGACGGTGAGACACTCAAGGTTCCACAGTTCGACCGGTCGGGCGCTTGAAGGTCCGCTGGGCAAGGGAGGTACGACAATGGTATTCTGGATGTCGCACGCGTTGACCGTAATCGCGGCCCTGGGGCAGATCGCCGGTCCCGGCACGGCGCTCCAGGACCTGCCCACCCTGGAGCCGGGACGGACGGCAGCGCAGAATGCGCTGTGGATCGAGAACCCGCTGAGCGTCCGGTTCAACTCATCGAAGCGCGTCGTCGTGGCTGAGATCGAAGGGCCGGCGACCATCACGATGATCCATTTCGCCATGCCGCAGGTTCTGAAGCTCAACCGGGATTTGCTTCTGCGCGCGTACTGGGACGGCGAGGCCGCACCCAGCGTCGATTGTCCGCTCGTTGACTTCTTCTGCGATCCGGCGGGACTCCGTGAGGCGGTGAATACGGCCCTGGTAAACAAGCGTCGCGGCTTCAACGCGTATTTCCCCATGCCCTTCCGAAAATCGGCGCGCGTTGAGCTGGTGTACGACGGTCCGATGGAGCCGGGCGAGGAGTTGTGGAAGACGATGCCCTGCTACAGTTACGTCATGTACCGAACGGCGGAGGACATCGGTGATGGTGTCGGTTATTTCCACGCCCACTGGCGACAGGAGGGCCTGCTGCTGGGAACGCGCGACTACCTCGCCCTCGAGGCCAGAGGCCGGGGCAAGTTTGTCGGCTGGAATGTCACCGTGCGTCGGCCCGGCCGGGCCGGCTACCCCGTCGACGAAGACGAAAAGTTCTACATCGATGGGGAGAAAACGCCGTCCATTGAGTTTCAGGGAATCGAGGATTCCTTCGGATTCAGTTGGGGCTATCCCCCGACGGAGAACCTGTTTCCGCTGACGGGCTACTTTCCATTCTTGAAAGGCGGCTGCGGCTACCGGTTCTTCATCAACGACGCGATCAGTTTCGAGCGGTCGCTGCGCGTGACGATCGGCTTCGGTGAGCACGAGAACGAGATGTTCCGCCGGGAGTTCAGCAAGCCGGGCAGCACGCTCCAGTTGTCCAGCGTGGTGTACTGGTACCAGACGGAACCCCATGCGCCTTTCGGCGCGATGCCCGTTGCGGCGCAGCGTGCCCCGGCCCCGGAAGAACCGTTCTGGCCCGACCGGGAGAAACTGCCGTCCACGGCAAGCCTAAAGAAACGGGGCGTCCGTTTTCTCATGTTGTGCGGCCGGCCGCAGAAAGAAGTGATCTACAGTGAGCCAGGTTTCGCCGCCGAAGCCAAATCGGGTTACACCTGGGACGGCTGGAGCCTGCCCGTCTATCACTGCCGGGCCGACAACGAAGAGCTGCGCATCGAGCTGACCGTACCGCAGAACGTCGCCGGCCTTCTCCGTCTGTACATTATTGACCCGGACAATTTCGAAGGCGGTCGTCGCCAGACGGTTAGCGCCGAAGGAAAATCGCTGGGTCTGATAGAGAACTTCCAGGACGGACGCTGGCTCGAGCAGCGTATCGCCGCCCAGGAAACCAGCGACGGCAAAGTGCTTATTCAGGCCCGTAACGAACGCAGCGGCTCCAACGCCGTGATCTCGATCATCGAATGGGTCGGCAGGTAATTAACTGAACTTTTGCAAAATGGAGATTAGGCTTACTTTAGGGAGGAAAAATCT
>CAYPZL010000108.1:0-19210 GCA_964415045.1 uncultured Pirellulales bacterium
GAGCCTTTTCAATTCTCACCGGCATAGCCGGTGGATTACAGATTTATGTTTAGCTGCAACGTCACAACCCCGAACGAACGACGGACGCGTTAGTGCAAAGCCCGAAAATGTACCGGCACGTTTAATTCACGATCCGATTGTTGGTGTACTATAACCGCTTTCTTATCTTATTGCTCTTGTGAAGACCTTCAATCTGAGCTAACCACGATCACTGTCCGGCAGATCTTTGGTGCTGTCGCGGGGAAGAGAACCTTTCCCTCGTTGGCCTTTGCCTCCACGTAGTATTCAATGTCATCCTTCTGTGGGTCCAGAGAAACCGTGTACACCCCACGCGCAACGTGTGTGAGCGGCTTGCTCTGAAATGGGCCGCTTCCGAGGGGCCGCCAGTGCAGCGTTGGAGATCGCACGTCACCGGCCGTCAGGACTCTCACTCTCAGCGCCTCGTCGTCGTATACCTGCGATCTCCCAGGGGTGACGATCAGGCGCGCCGGCCCTGAGTAGGTAGTAGAAGGCTCTGCCTCTTTCGGTAGTCTCCGCTCCATCGTATCGGTCAGTTGCCTGTCCCACTCGCCGACGACGATCGCGTTCCAGGTGAGCTGTTCCAGGTTGGCGATCTCCCCGAGCTCGCTTGAGTTCGTAACGCGCTGAATCTGTAAGGACATCAGCCGCTCCCAAAGCCGCGCCATTTTTATCCGGACACGCAGCGCCGTAGAGAACTCGTCGCGGCCGACTGCCTCCTCAAGCTCTCCGCGGAGGCACCCGAACTCTCCGATGATGCGCAGGCACTTGAAGGTGTTCAGCCAGTAGTCAAAGCGCTCGAGGTTTCCCGCCCCTGAAATTCGCGGCCGCAGCGCGGCAAGTTTGTCGACGAACTCGTATTTCTTGCTCTCCGTTTTCCAGGATTTGTCATTTGCGACGATTGCTCCGGGGCCGCCTTCTTCCCATCCCGTGGTATGGGGAAGGGATCCGGGGCCGCTCTCACCGGCCTTGTCGAGGCCGGCGAAGATGGCTGCGATGTCGCCCGCCGCCTCAGGCCCAAATGATTGCCTGGCCCAGTCGGCGTAGAACTCATCGATCCAATCATTTCGACTTTCCGGAAGGTCGTTCCCAGGGTTGGTGCCAGTGGGGCCCCGGAACCAGAGGAGACCACTCAATGCGCCAATATTCGGTCCCAGGACGCGTGTGCGCCAGTGTTTTGCCAACATTCCGTGACACCTCTTCCTGTATGCCGCCTTGACATCGTTGTACACGCGGTCCACTTCCAGTTGCGGCTGTACCAGGCCCCAATCCTCCTCCAGCCACGTACCCGGCCATTTGATCCGCTTCTCGTCCAAATCCTCAAAGCCCTCGGCCTCGTCCCAAAGGCCGGCAAACGGAACGTTCTTTGGAAGTACAGTATCGAATGCCGCCGGATCATCCGGCGTTCCCGGCCGCCATCCGCAGAGGGCGAGTTTGAAGGGCGCATTCACCTCCCGCAGTACCTCGTGGACGAGCTGGAGTTCGGCCTTCACATCCGCCAACTGCCTGTGGGTCAGACCAAAATCCCCCCACATCTCGTAGGTCCAGAGCCAGTAGTAATCCAGCGGATGGGTCTTCATAATGCGCTTGAAGATTCCCCTGTATACCTCCTTCACGACGGCCGGGGCGGCGGGGTCTTTCCCCAGTTTCTTCAAGCGTCTCTGGACCTCCGGGGGGATTCCGCGGACCCAGTTCCGGGGTACTTCCTCACTCTTGGTTTCGAGGCCGAGGGGCACCTCGGTGCCCAGGCATGTCTTGACCCCGATACGTCTGGCATGTGTAAAGGCCTTTCGGAACATGCTCCCGGTGCGTTCAAAGACGCGATGACAGCTCTCTTGATTGGCGAATTCAGGCATGCGCTCATCCATGACCAGCGGGCCGAATCCATTCTTCTCAAAAAGATTTGCGGTACCCCCGTGAAAAGCATCCGTTTTCATGGGCTCGAAACCCCATCGACGATCTGGTCGCAAGGTGTGGGCATAGTAGGAAGGGTAGGAGAACGTGATCTTTCCGTCCGCCGTCACGTCTTCGGGGAGACCGATCCACACGGTTGGTTCCGGTCCTTCCTGTTCCCCCTTTTCGGCGTGCCCCCAGCGCGGATACCAGTGCAGGCCAATGAAGTTCATGCCCATCTTGGAGAGCTGGGAAATGACGATGAGGTAATCGTCCGTATTCCACCAGTCCGGTCCTGCGGGGAAGTTGTGAAATGGAAGGATCCCGCGAGTCTCGAACACCGGCATAGACACTTCATCGATGCCGGCAATCTGCAGGTCCTTCTTGTCGTCGGGAATGGTATCGCCATGAAGATAGAAGCGAACGCCGAGGTGTTCGGCGAAACGATAAGCTCCGTAAAGCGTTGCAACGGGACCGGCCCCTGCGATAACGAGGACATGCCGGTCGTTGTCAGATATCGTCTTGAGATAGTATCCGCCGCGAGGAGCCTTTGTCCCCTCCAAACCGCGCAGTTCCTTCAGTAGGGGAGTACCATCTTCGACTACTATAATCAAATCCTCCTTAACCGGCAACGTTCGCACTTCTGAGATGGGGAGAAGCTCCCCGGTCGTCAGGTACACGTACCGTCTCACTTCCTTTGCAGCCATACACACCTGCGCGGGTCCATCTGATGGATACGCGACCGTCACGGCAGCGACGGATTCACCGGCAATCCACAGAAGGAGCAACAGCGCAGTAACAAGACTGGACCCCCACTGCGATCCAAGGCACTTCGACATGACGCCTCCATGGTCTCCAGATACCGTTTCCTCTTCCTCCTCACCAACATAGGTTAACCTGCAATACTGCACTTTGTCGTTGATCATTAAAAGCGGCAATAGAGGCAATTTCAAGAAATAGAATTCGCGGATTCCGCGGACACCTTACCTGTTTCTGTCTTGAATTGAGAATCCGTATGGGCTCCAAGCCCCTCGTACATCGTGCCGAATTGATTACGGACAATTGATTGTTTTCTCGGCGTCCTCTGAGATCTCTGTGGCAAAACCCGGTTTCCTCCGCGTCCTCGGCGGTTTAAAATCCGTGGCACGTGGCTGGGGAATGACAATGTCGAATCCGTGTCTGAAGAAGTCTTATCCGCGTTCATCTGTGGTTCTACAATCTGATGAATGGTGTGCATGGCACAGCCTACATTGGGCGAATCCTAAATGCGAATGTCGAAATCCGAAACAAGTTCGAAGAGCCGAAATCCAAACCGCCAAAACGAGGCCGGTGCGGCTTCGCCGTCGTGAAGTGTTGTTCGTGAAGCGTATCTCCGTTGGGGCCTGGATTCCCGATCGGGTCGGGAATGACATCGTTGCCATCAGCATTCATCTGCGGTTCCATACAGAATCCGCATGGGCTGAAGGCCATTCTGCTTGCTGCGGTTTGGATGTGATGTCGCGGTCGTTGGTGGTCCTTTGTGCGGGGTGATTCGGAAGGGGGAACTTGACGGGGTGGGTCGGGTCGGCGTAAATAGTCCGGTGTATTGGGCCGTATCGTACGCTCGAAATGGACCCGGCGGGCGGAACGCTCCCGGCGGCAGAGAACGGAACCACGTGGAGGAAACCGAGTTATGAATCGACGACAGTTCATCAGAAGGATCGGCGCCGCCGGCGCGACACTGTGCGCAGGGACAGGGCTCGTTGCCGGCCGGGCCGCGGCGGCATCGGCGAGAGCTCGGACCGAAACGGCCGAACGACTCCCGAACATCGTTTACATCATGTCGGACGAGCTGGCCTACTACGAACTGTCCCACATGGGGAATCCGCACATCCGCACCCCGCGCATCGACCGCATGGCGGCCGAGGGGATTCGCTTCACGCAAGCGCTGGCCGGGGCGCCGGTCTGCGCGCCGCTGCGCTGCACCCTGATGACCGGCAAGCACATGGGGCATGCCTCGGTGCGCGTCAACGACGGCGGCACCCCGCTGCGGGCCGAAGAGCAAACGATTGCCTCGATGCTCAAGAGCATCGGCTACGCCACCGGCGGCTTCGGCAAATGGGGCTGCGGCGGACGGGACTCGACGGGCGTCCCGGAGAAGCACGGCTTCGACGTGTTCTTCGGATACTACGATCAGGTCCACGCCCATTCGTACTATCCCCCCTACCTGATTCGCAACAGCGAGGAAGTCGAGCTGGCGGGCAACGACGGCGGACGGACCGGGCCCACCTACTCGCACTACGCGATCATGGACGAGGCGCTGAAATTCATTCGCAGCAACAAGGACAGGCCCTTCTTCTGTTACCTGCCGATTACCCCACCGCACGGCATGTACGACATTCCCGAGCACGATCCGGCGTGGAAGCTGTATCGGAACGACGACTGGGTCAAGGACCCGGAGGTACCGCAGGACGTAAAGAACTACGCGGCGATGGTCACGATGGTCGATAACAACGTCGGCCAGGTCCTTCGTCTACTGCGCGAGCTGGATCTGGAAGACAACACGATCGTCTTCTTCACGGGCGACAACGGCGGCCAGGACCGCTTCCGGAGCCAGGATTATCCGCGCGGCTATTTCGGGCCCAACGTCGATCCGAGGACGGGCGTCGAGTTTCGCGGCGGAAAAGGGAATCTCTACGAAGGCGGCTTGCGCATTCCCTTCATCGTTCGCTGGCCCGGAAGGATCGAGCCGGGTCGTGTGAGCGACCTGCTGTTCTATCAGCCGGACGTATTGCCCACGCTCGCCGAGCTGACCGGCGCCGAGCCGCCCGCCGGCATCGACGGGCTGTCCATTCTTCCGGAACTCATCGGCTCCAAGGCGGCCGGCCGCAAGCAGCAGAAGCACGAGTTTCTCTACTGGGAGTATGGCTCCCAGGTGGCGGTTCGCATGGACAAATGGAAGGCCATCCGGCCGAAAAAGGACGCTTCGTGGGAACTCTACGACCTCGACGCTGATATCAGCGAAACGACCGACGTTGCCAGGGAACACCCCGACATCCTCGCCCGCATGAAGGCATACGCCGAGCAGTCGCACACGCCGGTGCGACCGGGAACCTTCACAGACCGTACTCGCCATGAACGGGATCGCAAGGCCAAATGGGGATCGACCCGCGCCGAAGCCGACAACTACCGACGCAAGGTCAACCGGATCGTTGAGAAGGGCCTGATCCCGGCGGCGGAAATGAAGCTGGTTCGCTTCAGCAGCGAAAACCACGCCAACGACCGCCGCGCGGTGTACGCCATCGACGGCAATCCCCGCACCGTCTGGCACTCGCAGTTTTCCGAAAGGCTCGCCAGGCACCCGCACGAGCTCGTGATCGATCTCGGTGCGACGTACGAGATTCGCGGATTCCGTTACCTCGCGCGTCAGGACGGCGGCTGGAACGGCGCGTTTGCCGAGACGGAGTTCTACGTCGGCGACTCGGCGAATACGTTCGGCAAACCGGCGGTAAAGGCGACCTTCAAGAAGGTGCGCACGCCGCAGGCGGCCGACTGCAAGAGACCGGTTCGCGGCCGCTACGTACTCGTTCGCGTGCTTTCCGAGGTCAACAAAAACCCCTGGGCCTCCGCCGCCGACATCGGCATCATCGGATCGAAGTGAAACAAGCGAACGCCCGGCAGGGGCGGAACGTTTCCGCTCAAGGCCGGGTAGAGCTCCCGTTCGATCGCGTCTCACGGTGCGCTCGGCGCGTTCCCTAAGGCGGATTCTGCGGACTATTTTGGAATCTCGATCCCGTGATCCTGCGCGATCTTGGCCAGGATATTTTTGGCCTTTTTGGGATTGGCCCGCAGGTATTCCCGCACGAGGGGCACGGCATCGGCTTCCATCCAGTCAAGAACGTTGAGGAGCTTGCGTTCGGCCGTCGTCCCGTGGTTCAAGAGGTTTCGCAGGCACGCCAGGCCGGCTTCTTTGCGACCGAGCTTGACCAGCGTCCAGGCCGCCATGATTTTTACTTCGTCCGACTCGTCCCGCAGGGCCTTCTCGAGCGTCCCAGCGGCCGGGGCCGCAGCGCCTTCCAGAAGATGAAGTCCCACAACCGCCCAATACCGAATGCCGCTGTCCCGATCCGACATTCCCTTGACGAATGTCGGCAGGTCTTTCGCGTCGCGCGCCAGCGCCATGTCGGCCGCATCCAGGTACGATTCCAGAGGATAGAGCCTTCGATCGCGGACCATCTCGTAAATCGTCACGTTGTGCTCGCGCGCCCGTCTCTCGCGCATCGATTCCGGCAGAAGCCCCGAATCGTGCAGTTCCAGTTGCATCTTCCGCATGGCCCGCCTCATCCGGGCGATTCGCTGCTGATGTTCGGGAGCGTCGATCAGGTTGTGGACGTTGTCGAAGTCCTCGACGGTATCGTAGAACTCTTCCGAGACGCGCGGCCTGAAGAACCTTCCCGTGATCTCATTCGTCTTGCCTTCTTTGTGGTACTTTTCCCACGCCGGCGCGGCCAGGATCTTCCACAGGTACGCTAAGTACTGTCCGGCCGGGGCGTAGGGCATATAATTCTTGTAGTAGGCGAACCGCTTGTCGCGAATCATGCGCACGAAATCGCAGCGCTCGTCGGCCCGTTCGCGGAAGCTCAGATGGTACTGCGGCTCCGGCTCCGTGCCTTCGCCCAGGAAGATCGTGCCCTGGAACGTCTCCGGAATCTCGGCGCCCGCCAGGCTCAGCCAGGTTTTGGGCATGTCCACGAAACTCACCATGCGATCGACGGTCATGCCGGGCTTCTCGGCCGGCCACAGATGCTTGTACTTGTGCGGGATGCGAACGACCAGCGGGCAATGCGTCCCACTGGAATACAGGAACCGCTTGCTGCGCGGCATCACGCCGCCGTGGTCCGAGCAGTAGATGATAATCGTGTCCTCGTAGAGGCCGTCCTCCTTCAGGGCATCCAGCGTCTCCTTGATGTCGTTGTCCATGTTCTCCACGGCATCGGCGTACTTGGCGTAGCTCTTGCGGATGGCGGGCAGGTCGGGATGATAGGAGTGCAGCTTCATCTTGTTTGGATCGTTCCGCGTATGGTCGGCATTGCCGTGGGCGCGGCTTTCATGACTGCTGGTCGAGTTCACCACGGCGAAGAACGGCTGGCCCGGCTTGCGCTGGCGCCACCCGAAGCGCTTCTTCCGGTCCAGGAGATCCCAGCAGTCACGGTCCGGCCGGCCGCCGATGTTGTAGTCCGTCTTGGTCCAGTTCGACGTATGATATCCCGCCTTCCGCAACAGGTCGGGATAGTACTTGATCACGTCATGCGGAATCTCGTTCCGGCTGCGCATGGGTTGCGTTCCGTTGGAGATGGCATACATACCGGTAATCCAGGTGGAGCGCGTGGGAGCACAGACGGCGGCGTTGTCAAAGCAATGGAGATACCGAAATCCCTCGGCCGCCAGCTTGTCGATGTTGGGCGTCTTGCAGTTCGTTCCGCCGTAGCAACTGACCCAGAAGATGCTGTTGTCCTCGCTGGTCAGCCAGAGAATGTTGGGGCGGCTCTCTCTGTCGCTCGCGCCGGCCCCGCTGCCGCGGAATCCCAGCAAGCCGCACGCCGCCGCAACCGCACCGGCCTGCACAAACTGTCGTCTCGAAAACTGCATTCTCTCTGTCATGTCTATGCTCCTGAATGTGGTGCCCTGGTTCACGTCCCATTCTAAACCAGACGCGACGATTTCGCCACGCACATCTTCAAGACAATCGAGCGGAGGGACACAAGGGCAGCCCACCACCCTCCGTCACGACCATACCAGGCACGCTGATGTATGAGGGCATGTTTTCACGAACGGACACGTTCATAGCCACGGCCTCTACATTCGTGACATTACGGGACAGGAGGTATCCGGCATCACTTTCGCCTCGCAAATCGTCGTCTTCTCCGGACATCGCCCCGTCGTTCGGTACGTCGCATCTTCCCATCCTGAACAACCTGTGTCCGAGTCAAGGATCTGGCCACCGGACGTCTCTTCTGACGCGATGCCGACTGCCCATTCTCAGCCCGGATGCTTCACTTCGTTCAGCATGACAACCGTCTAATGGGTTGAGACAGAGCACTGCTGGTGCGTACCGCGCTGCGTGAGCGGCGGGTCCGTCAATTGGCGTCGAGCCACTGATTCGCCAGCGTGGCCAGGTCGGCGGTGGTGATGACGCCGTCGCCGTTGGCGTCCTGGCCATAGGTGGTGAACTGGAAGGCCATGTCCGACAACTCGCCCGAGGCGTCCGAAACAGGCTGGCCGCTGAACCACTGCGCGCCGACCGCGGGCGGCCACGACGCCGGGTCGCTCGCTGCCGGGTCCGGCGTGACCTGCTCGATCACCGTCGCGCCTCCACCAAAGGCGTGAGGCGTCGCCTTCCAGGCCCAGGCGTGCTTGGGCTTGAGACCCTTCGGGTCGTACACGGCGCTGATGCTCAGCCAGTAGACTCCCGCGCCCGCCTGGTCCGGGTAGAACCACTGGTCCTGGGACAGGAGCTGGCTGAACTGGAAGCAGACGTCGCCGGCCCCCTGCCCGCGCGGATCGGCCTGATAGCCGGCCACTGCCCACACCCAATCCATGCAATAAGTCTCCCAGAGCAGCGTGTCGGGCCGACTGTAGGTCGTCGAGACGTTCGGCAGCGGGTCGGGGTAGTCGGACCAGATGCCGATATGGAACGCCACGGGCAACGCCGACGGCAGCACCGCCTGCGTCCATCCGTCGAACGTGCCCCACCAGTGAATGCCGGTGACCGGGCGAGTGTCGCCGAACGTCCAGTCGTCGGCGGCGATTCGATACAGGTGCAAGGCCGAGACGGAGCTGTCGCCTGCGAAGAGATAGGGCTCCATCTCATCCGGCGCCGCCGGCGGCTGATTCCACGTCACCGACGTCGCGCCCGAGGTCGGATGCGGCGCGTAGTACGTGCTGATATACACGCGGTAGTCTTCCACCTCGCCGTCGGCGGCGGGCCCGTCGTAGCTCAGCAGGCCGCGCGTGTTGAACCGGAAGCGGGCGTACGTTTCGCCCGGGATAGCGTCGTCGGGCACCGCGAAGGCCAGGGCGTTCGCGCCGGGAGACAGCGTCTCGTCGGCGAAGATCTGCTCGTCGGCGCCGGCGAAGCTGCCGTCGCGGTCGAAGTCGATCCAGGCGTTGAGATAGCCCTGCGTCGAGGCCGTGACATCGACACCGGCCGAGACGCCCGGGTACAGCAGCGAAGTGAATACCACGCCGTCCTCATCGGCGGCGCTGTCGTCGTCTCCGGTCGCCGCGGCGTTGGGCTGACCGTCGGTTTCGGAGTCGATGGCCTTGCCTAACACCACGCCGGCCACGATCGTGTGCCTCGGTCCGTTGTGAGCCAGCAGCGTGGGATAGGTCGGATCGGGCGCGTCGCCGAAATCCAGCGCCGTCGGCGTCGGCGTGACCGTGCAGTCCTGACAGGTCGTGCCCGCGCCCAGCCACGTATAGGGCGACCGGCACTCGGCCTCCGTGGAGATGTAGCAGTCGCCCGTCTGCTTGTTGCAGCAGGCGCCGGTCTCGACCGCCGTGCCCTTGGGCAAACATTCGTGGAACGCGCCGCGGAAGATATAAACGTTGCTGCCCTTGATATCGATGGAGACCCATTCCGGGTTGTAGGCTTCGATGGTGTGATTGGAGATCGGCTCGATCGTCTCGAAGAAGGAGCTGGGGATCGCGTAGAGATGCTCGCTCGCCATGTACTGCTGTTCCTGCGCCGCGTCCTGCACGTCGTCGGGCAGAGGCGGACGACCCAGGTCGAGCTGCGACCACTGGGGCGTCGTCCAGTTGAACCGAATGTCCGCGGAGGCGAACGTGTCCAGGTCGACCGGCTCGGCATAGACGTGGTAGTTCAGCACGCCCTTGCGGGCGGCGCTGTAGGGGCCGTTGTAGAACCACATGCGGTAGTAGCCGCTGGTGGGATAGTAGTGCCAGCCGTCGCCGTCGCCGTCGCCGACGATAAGATCGCCGTCGGTGTCCAGCGCGATACGATACCACACGTCGGGCCAGTCGTCCGGGTTCTCGTGGGCGTAGCGTGCCAGAGTCGCCCCGCCGGGAAAGGTCATCGCGATCGTTGCCAGCGCCAACAGCAGCCGTAACCAGTGAGCTTTCATCTATGCAATCCTCAACAAATCGGTTCCCCGAAAAGGCCTCGGCCTGAGGAAGCCGGAGACCACCCGCGTTCGATTGTCTATGCCATCGGCGACGAAAGGACCCTCCTCCAAAAAACGCGGGCCCATCACCTCGTGTCACGAGCCACGGCACGCGCCGGCGCCGTTTTCGGACGTCACATCGGCCCCCCGGGCGGTCCCGCTGGGGCAAGCCCCATCCTGGGGCTCCAGCTTCTTCGTCGCGGCCCGGATACGACGCTGCGTTCGGAGCCTGCCCCGGGTCCGGGCGAAGGGACGACGTGCCGCGTATCAATTGATCGCAACGCGCACGGCCGGGTCTTTTCGCCCGCTTGCTGTCGCCCTACAGGCCCAGGAACTGGATGGCCAAGCCGCAGAGCAGGATGGTCGCGCCCGCCAGGGCGTGGCTGTAGTGCTGGAGCTTCTTGAGGGGAAGGAAATCGACGCCGGCCCGGCCCAGGAATACCGCCCCCAGCATGGTCGCCGTCGTCACCACGCCGAAGATGGCGGTGATCAGAACGAGATCGGCGAGCCCGCCCTTGGCGGCGGGGTACATGAGAAAGGGGATCAGCGGCTCGCAGGGCCCGAATACGAAAATGACGAAGAGGACCCAGGGCGTGACCGTTTTGGCCGAATCGAGGTCGTGGACGTGGGCATGCTCGCCTAAATGGCTGTGGCGATGGGCGTGCGGATGCGTGGCATCGGTCAGATGCGGGTGGCTGTGCTGGTGGGGCTTGCGGCGATAGAGAAAGCGCAGCCCCCAGATCAGGTAGGCCAGGCCGAAGGCGATGAGCAGCCAGGCGGCCAGCGTGCCCCGGGCCGCTTCCCCGGCCTCCAGCCCCTTGACGGCCCAGCCGAGCGAGACGCCGACGAGGCCCAGGACGACGGAGCCGGCGATGTGCCCCAGGGCGCAGATCAGGGTAATCACGGCCGTTTTCGCGGCAGACCACCGACGGGCCCACGACATCATGATAAACGGCAGGTAATGATCCGGGCCCAGCAGCGTGTGAAAGAACCCGATCGAGGCCGCCGCAATCACCAGTGTTCTCAGTTCCTCTGACACAAGCTCCGTTCTCCGGAAGAGACAACCGTTAGAGCACTGCTCCGTCGCTTGTCACAGGATGGCTGTCATCACCTGCGACGGAACACTGCCACCATCGGGCATGACGGTAACGCAAATCCTGCGGCAAATCAACACAGACGATTGACAGGCGCCGTCGCAATGCGTATCACAGGGGGCCAATATCAGTTGAGAAAATGGTTATGAAGGAGATTCGATGGCTTCATCGGACAAAGCGTTTACGGTTGAACTAAACGACCAGCCGGAATACCAGCGGATCCTGGAAGGGCAACCGCAGACACGCGGCATGCGCTCGGGGCGGGTGTACCTGGAAGCCGGCAAGGCGTGCGGCCAGCACAGCACCAAGAACCACGAGGAACTCCTCGTCTTCTTGGCCGGCGAAGGCGAGGTCCAGATCGGCGATTCGGACCGCCTCGCCGTCGGTGCGGGCAAGGTCGCCTATATCCCGCCGCAAACCCTGCACGACGTCCATAATACGGGCACCGGCCCGCTGGCCTATATCTACTGCGTGGCGCCCGTTTCCGATGCTGGCGCCGCAACGGCTGACTCAGAATAGAAGACGCCGGAACGCTCTGACAACCGCCTCGGCCTTTTGAGCCCGCCGGCTGGGCCGATGCGAGCCAGATAACCGCTAACACCGGAATCAGAAAAGACTTACGTCGAAACAGGGCGGGGCGCCAGGCACAAAGAAAAAAACAGGTTTTTTCGCAAAAATTCTTGCCGCAGCCGCCGAACGTGGTAAAATAGATAATGATTGGCTGTGCTCTTTTCTTCTAATATCTTGGTTTTGTTTTTGAGGCAGCTGTATAGATCATACACTTGCTCTATATTTCGTACCGCAAAGCTGTCTCACAAGGGTCGAAACTGACGGGTTTCGGCTCTTTTTTTGTGCCGGCCCCAAGCGGTAACAGACGGTAAAATGAACTTGCCAAGACATCACAAGTATGCTAACATATAACTGTTTTGGCAATAGAGGCAACGACCATGGGCACTCACTGGACATTTCAGTGGACTTGAACCCCTCACAGCAGAGGATTTCTTTCTTCCCCGGGCACATCGTAGTTCTGGTTACGGCAAGGAGTCAGGTCATGCACAGAGAGAGGGCTTTCACACTCATCGAACTGCTCGTCGTTATCGCCATTATCGCCATGCTTATGGGGATTCTGATGCCGTCGCTGAATCTCGTACGCAATCAGGCCCGCAGCGCCGGTTGCAAGATGAACCTGCACAACTGGGCCCTGATCTGGGATATGTACTGCGACGACAACGACGGGTACTTCCCCAGATCACTCACCGGCGAACTGGGCTGGGTACGCGGGACGTGGATCGTCGCCCTGCGGGACAAGTGGAGCACGCGGTCGAAGATGCTCATGTGCCCAATGGCGACGCAACGACGACCCGACGGCGCGGCCTGGGGCGGGTCGAAATGGACCTATATCCAGGGCCAGGGTAGAGCTGGAAACGAGAAGGGAGAACAGGCGGAGGAATGCAGTTACGGCGCCAACTGTTGGCTCTACAACTACGACAACGAAACGGCCATCCAGAGCCGGCCCACGGTAAACAACTGGCGGACCAAGATGACACCACAGGCACACAACGTCCCCGTTTTCGCCGACACGATGTGGCGCGGTGGAGGCCCGTCCGAATACGGCCAGCGGGGAGACCCGCCGCCATACGAGAGTCATTGGTCCGGCTACAACGCTGAGATGATGCATTTCTGCATCGATCGGCACAACGGTTTTGTCAACCACCTCTTCCTCGACTGGTCGGTGCGGACCGTCGGCGTCAAGGAGTTGTGGAAGCTCAAGTGGCATAAGAACTTCGACGAGAACGGCCCCTGGACCACCACCGGCGGTGTGGCCCCCGCCGACTGGCCCCAGTGGATGCAGAGTTTCAAAGAATACTGACCCCGGCGAGCGCAGGCGGTCGGCGTCAGACCGGCCCTGCCCGTTGCCGGTATTTTCCTGGCTCAATCGAACCCGCCCGTCCCGCGACGGCGGGTTTTCTCTTTGCTGCGCCAGCCTCATTCTCACCGCCGCGCGAATAAAACCACCGCCGCAAGCGTCTTATCGGATAGCCACCCGCGGTGCGGCAGCGACCGACGCCCGTGCAAACAAAGCGCAAGCGCTTGCAGAACAGCGGTTTATAAAAAGACGCGTCGACGCACGGGCGGCGGCAAGAATCACTGTCCGGTTGACTTGGCAGCGGCCGATATCTATAATGGGTATTGGCCGTTAAGAGGTTTCTGGCTCGCGTAGGAGAAACGGCATATGAACTCCGAAAACGACAGTCACCTGTGGCAGTTCAAATGGCACATCGCCGTGATCGCGGCCACGCTGGCGGTGGTGCTGCTTCTGGCCTTGTTCACGAGCGTCTTCGAGAAAACCGCGGCCCTGCGAAACCTCGTGTTTATGCTGGGCTCGCTGGTCTTCCTGATCGCACTGCTGACCATGCTCGCCCGTGTCTCGGGCATCGTCAACACCCTGCGCGACAACAGCGAGAAGATGGCCGAAGCCACGAAGTCCCTCGAGAACATCAGCGCCAGCCTGGCACAGATCAATCAGAGCACGCGGATCAGCGAGTCCGTGAAGGCCATCGCCTTCCGCGACGAGGACCGGCAGTCGCTGCGCGAGGCCGTCTTCGACAAGCTCAAGCAGAAGGATTTCGACGGCGCCTACGAGATCATCGACGAGATCTCCAATCATTCCGAGTACCGCGACCTCGGGGACGAACTGCGTCAACAGGTCAATCAGTATCGCGAGGCGACGGAAGAGGAGCGGATCGATCAGGCCATCGCCCACATCGAAACGCTGTTCCAGAGCTGCCACTGGGCCAAGGCCAGCGTTCAGATCGAGGCCCTGATCCGCTCGCATCCCCATTCCGAGAAGGCAAAGGCCATGCGGCAGAAATTGCACGATCGCAAGGAGCAGCGCAAGCGCATCCTGCTGGCCGCCTGGGATCACGCGGTGCAGAATCAGGAGACCGACCGCAGCCTGGAAATCCTCAAGGAGCTGGACATGTACCTCACGCCCAGCGAGGGGCTGGCGCTGCAGGAGGCGGCCAAGGACGTCTTTAAGACCAAGCTGCACAATTTGGGCGTGCAGTTCGCCATGGCCGTTTCGGAAAAACGCTGGGCCGACTCCCTCGAGATCGGCCAGACGATCATGCACGACTTTCCCAACAGCCGCATGTCCGTGGAGATCCAGGAGAAACTGGACGTCCTGAGGCAGAACGTCCAGTTCCAGCACAGTTGACCGCCCCATCGCCCCGCGTTTCAACCGGGCCGTACCGACGCTTCCGAACCCTTTGCCGACGGCGGGCAGCAACGGAAACACAACGCGCGAAGCAGAAAAACGAAAAGCCGAAGGTCGTTACTGTGGGGTGGGTCCTTGATCCACGCGTTCTTGCAAACGGGTCGTTACGCGTGGGTCAAGACCCCACCCACGACGCTTTGCGCGGTCTGTTATCCCTTCGCCCATACTCAGGGCAGGCTCTGAACGAAGCGCAGCGTAGTGAAGGATCCGGGCTGCGGACGAAAGCAACTCATCATTCCCGGGCCGTCCCGGCGCGCCGGGATTCGCCTGCGGCTCAGGATGACAGAGTCCTATCGTGCAAGACTCTTTCCTGATCCGTAGTAGAGGCGCAAGCGACGGGCCCGGACCGGATCACTGAAAATCGAAGAGCGACTGCGTCTTGATCATGGTAACCTGATCAGGATACGCCGCGAAGGTGTGGATGTGCAGCTCGCTGCGCCGCGCCTCGAAGTCCACGTAGCAAAACGGCTGGAGGCTGTCCACTTCCAATTCCGGGAACTTCACGAAGATGCCACGATTGCGGGCGAACCGCTCCAGATCGGTATGGCTCTGCCGGTAGAGGTTGGAGCTCATCTTCTCAATCTGAAAATCGGTCATGTAGCTGACGCCCCGGCTCAGCGTGCACTTGTGCGTGCGCGGGCCGCGGAATTGAAAACGCTCCACCAGGCCACGATGCGGAAGCAACTGCCCCGGCGTGCTTACCACCTCGCTGAGGCACACATCGCCCACGAAGATGCTCACGACGTGCGTGCAGCCCGTAACCCAAATCAGCGCCTCGTATTTCTCCGTTTTGAGCTGCCGGCTGGCGTAGATCTGAAACAATTCCGGATGCAACGGTCGCTGGAAAAGGCTGAATGTCAACTGGTCAATGGCAACGTTGATCTGAGGCGATTCCATACGAAAACCCTAAACACGCGGCTCTATCAATGGCCTTATTATACTAAAACCGGCGTATCCCTTCAAGTGCATTATCAGTATTGATAGGCTGTTTAGAACCCCTTATAGGACGATTGTGCCACAACTGTCGCCGGGCAAACGAGTAAGCGCATTTAAGATTTTTTTGGGCCCGTTTCTAAAAAAAAGAGACGCCGCCGGCGGCGCTACGCATCGAAAAAAAACGCGTTGATCACGGTGGCGATAATGTCGTAAAAGGCGTGCGTTCCGGCGGTGATGCCGAAGCCGCGGGCGGCGAACAGACCCGCAAAGTAGACCCCGGCCATCGTGCGAAAGATGAACTTGCCCCACCCGGGCTGATCGACCAGCATCAGTTGCCGGTCGACGAAGACGATGTGGTGATGCGCGCTGAACAGCGCCGCGGAAATCAGGACGGAAAGGACGACCGCGTTCTTGTGCCCGACTCCGATGATATCCTGGAAGAGGACCATCAGGGCGCAGATCAGAATCAGCCGGAAGACCAGCTCTTCGTAGATTCCCGCCCCCACCCCGGTAACGACGTTGGCCATCAGCGAGCGGCCCGGGTCCGATACACCGGCGGCCCGGCCCGAGGGCGGTTCGTTTCCATTGGAGACCGCCTGCTGCTGCACTGTGAGCATGCAAGTGCAGACGCCCGCCGGCTCGAGGCTGGCTTGAGACGACGGCGGGGCGCCGATCGTCGGGCTGTTGAAAAACAGACTCAGAACGATCAACGGCACCGCCAGCAGGATGCATTCGATCGCCATGGGCCCATAATCACGAAAACAGAAGTACCACGGCTTGCGCGAAGCGATTTGCAGACCCAGCAAAATGATCACGACCACCACCGGAGGCGCAATCCAGGCGATGCGATCGCTCGTACCCAGACACTGAAGCAGCTCCCGCAGCCACACGAAGGCCACCACGCGGATCTGCGACCGGCTCAAGACGTCGGTATTAATCAGGACGGTCCCGATCTCGTAGAACGCCAGGAACGGCAGGAGAAAGGCGATGGCGTAGATGGGCCGGGTCGTACGCTCCATGTAGGAGTCGCGCGCGAAGTTGAAGAGCTGGCTCGCGGTATAGCTCTGGTTGTCCTTTTTTTTTCGGCCGGCCATGTACCGTTACGACCTCTCCGGCTGCACATTCTGTGTCCGGGCACAACGATCTGCCGCCCCCGATCGAACGCTGGCGAGTTTACTTCATGCCAATTCAAATTACAATAGCGTCCGCTGCACGCCCGTGGCGGCCGGGAATGAGCCCGAACGCGTCAGGGCACGGAATCGACGGAAAATGAACTCCCAGATCGGACCGAACGCATGACAACAACGCCGGAGCAACTGCTGACCATCTACCGCCGCTTGCTCGAAGCCTTCGGGCCTCAGCACTGGTGGCCGGGCCAAACCGTCTTCGAGATCATCCTCGGGGCCATTCTCACCCAGAACACGAGCTGGGCCAATGTCGAGAAGGCCATCGCCAACGTCCGGGCGGCCGGGCGCCTGGAGCCCAACGCCCTGCACGAGCTGGACGCCGAGACCCTGGAGACCCTGATCCGCCCCGCCGGCTACTTTCGCGTTAAGGCCAAACGCCTCAGGAACTTCCTGCAGTGGCTCTTCGATGAGTACGGCGGCGATGTGGCGGCCCTGGAGAATGTCGAAACGTCTCGCCTGCGGGAAGAGCTTCTCGGCGTGTCCGGCATCGGCCCCGAGACGGCCGATTCGATCCTGCTCTACGCGCTGGACCGGCCCGTGTTCGTCGTCGATACGTACACCGCCCGCGTCATGGTCCGCCACGGCCTGGTCGAGCCCGAGATCGACTACCAGCAGCTACAGGACCTCTTCGAATCCCATCTCGAACCCGACGTGCCGCTCTTCAACGAATACCACGCCCTCCTCGTCCGCGTCGGCAAAGAATTCTGCAAGCCAAAACCCAAATGCCCCGCCTGCCCCCTCGAACCCCTGCCCCACACAATCGAGCTACAGCCCTAACGACGCGAGGATTGCGGCGTCACCCCTTGCGTTGCTCTATGGGCAGGATTCTCACCCTTTCACTCGATTGGTCGAGGCAAACCAAGGCTCCGGCCTCAAGGCGCTCCTGACACCGATGCAGCAAAGAGATCACGGCTCCGATCAGGGAGGCAGGGGCGACATTCTGGGTGCGAATTTGAACGACGCTGGGTGTCTCTGCGGCCGTGGCCGCCAGAATCGCTCCAAAGTCGAGATCGTGTGTGAGAACCACATACCCGTGAGCCCTCGCGTAATCCATGACGATCTTGTCCGAGGCGCGGGGATCGCCCACTGTGGACCAATGAATGGACTCGAAGCCCGCCTCGCGCAGCGAGATCACCCAGACGGGTGAGAGGTTCATGTCGATGAGGATCTTCATGTGGGCAACGATCCGGCCGGGAGATCGACCTCCTCGACCCGCCAGGCAGCGTAGGCGAGTGATTCGTCAATGTCCTGCGGCTCCAGATAGGAATACATCTCAAGGATGCGTTCCTTCGAATGGCCGGAGGCGAGCATTCCCAGGATCATGCCTACGGTTACGCGCATCCCCCGAATACAGGGCTTGCCGCCCATGACATTCGGGTCAAATGTAATTCGCGTCAGCTTCATGTTGTCTATTATACAAGACGAGGGTGGTGCGGGCAAGCGAACCTGCTGCATCAGATCGGAGGTCGCTCGGACTTCTGAGCGGTTGTCACAGCGGCCGGGGCGCCCGCGACCAAAGGCGCCGCTTACTTGACCAGGCAATGCTTTGTGGCGACGTGGTGCAGGACGAGGGTGAAGAGGGCCCAGGCGGCGACGCAGAGGATGATTGTGGTTTGGAGGCTGTAGATGGTGGGCCCCTCCGTTCGGCTCATGATGCCGCCGATGATGATCCCGTACACCAGCGGCAGCCTCGCCAACGACAGGCCCGGATAGAACAGAAACAACAACGCCCCCAACGAATTCGTCACTGCCGCAACCAGGAAGATGAACTTGCGGACCATCCGCCCGTGCCCGGGCAGGCAGAACGCCAACGGCTTGATCAGAATCTCCATCTGAAAGACCGCCGCCAGCAGGCCGATGATCCGGCCCCGCCCCACGTCGAGATCGACGCCGTCGAGGGCCTGCACCTCTTTGAACCGCTTGCTCAGGCCGCGAATCTGTACCATCAGACCGTTGTCACTCATGGGAGTCCCTCCTGGTTCTGGAGTCGTACTTTTGAAACAGGCGCTGGGTCAGCGTATGAACGTCGTCCTCGGGAATGTCCAATTGCACCGCGGTGGCCACCGCTTTGGCGAGGATCTGTTCGAGCAGTTGCGTCCGGGTCCGGGATTTCTGGTCCTTGCGGATGCGGGCGACGAACAGCCCCACGCCCCGCCGGCGTTCGAGCAGGCCCTCCATTTCGAGCAGGCTGTAGGCCTTGCTGATCGTCATGGGGTTGACCTTGAGCCGGGCGGCCAGGTCCCGCACCGAGACGAGCTGCTCGCCCTCGGGCAACTGCCCGGCCAGGATCTGCCGGCGAAGCGACCACCAACCACAGGCCCCCGGGGCGACGCATCCTCGCGCCACCCGGCCGAACCTGCACTCGGTACGCCCATCCAGGCCTGCCCCCCCATCGCAAAAGGCAGATTATGCAAAACAAAGCCAACTCCCAGGGCCAACGCCTCGCCGAGTCCGGGCCGGCTCCTTGACAAGGGACATCGGGCAGCGGAGAATTCACGGGCGTATCACGACAAAACGCGAACTCTTCACGGAAAGGACCAGATCATGCGGAGATTGGGTATTCTTCTGACAGTCGTGTTCATAAGCTCGGTAATCCCATGAAAGGCTGCCTCCGGTCGAGTTCTCTGGTATGAAGGAGGACAA
>CAYPZL010000109.1:0-19185 GCA_964415045.1 uncultured Pirellulales bacterium
CCGCTTGACAACTTCGTCAAAAACTTAACGATGTTTGAGGTTAGTAGTATAGTGCTATGGTTGTCCCGATTTCCCGGAACGCTTGTTCTTTTTGGGTTGGGCCGCTCGCTCGCCGGCGCGAGCACCGGGCAACTGGTCCGGTGCGATGCCAACTTCTTCGATCGCGCGCCGGAGCTCGCGCTCCATCTCCGCGACCAGGCTCGCGTGATCGGGATCGTGGTACAGGTTGTTCACCTCGCTCGGATCCTTCTGGAGGTCGTAGAGCTCTCGCAACGGACCGTCGTCATAGACAATCAGCTTGTGCCGTTCGGTGCGGATGCCGTAGTGTTTGGACACGCCGCTGGAATAGAAGGCATAGAACGAGGATTTGCGGTGGGAAGCCGCCTTACCCTGAAGCACCGGCCAAAAGCTCCGGCCCTGCATGGCCGCGGGGACCTTTAACCCTGCAATGTCCAGCAGCGTCGGAGCGAAATCCACGTTGTTGACCACTGCGTCGCTGACCGAGCCCGATCGAATCCGCCCGGGGTACCGGGCGATGAACGGCATCTTCAGGGCCTCTTCCAGCATCAGACGCTTGTCGTAGAATCCATGCTCGCCCACGTACATGCCCTGGTCGGACGTGTAGATGACAAGCGTGTCGTCCAGGAGCCCCTGGTTCCTGAGATACTTGTACAACCGGCCCACGCTCTCGTCGATGCCCGCCACGCAGCGCAGGTAATCCTTGACGTATTTCTGATAGGCCGCCTTCTTCCGCTGCACCTGGTCCAGGCCGGTGACGTCGAGGTTTCCGGTAGGCCAGCCTCGGCCGCGCTTTCCCGACACCATACGCTCAACCAGCGAAGGAGCGATGGTGGCCGACTTCGATTGCGCTCCGGGCCTGCCGTCAAAATCGTCCCAGAACGTGTCCGGCTCGGGCAGGGATTCGTCCTTGTACATATCGGCGTGTCGCGGCGCGTATTGCCAGAGCCCGTGCGCGGCCTTGTGATGGCACATCAGGAAAAAGGGCTTGTTTCTGTCGCGATGACCAAGCCATTCCAGGCAAAGATCCGTATACACATCGGTGGCATGTCCTTTGCATCGACGTGTCCCGTCTTTGGTCTCCAAGCTCGGGTCAAAGTAGGAGCCCTGGCCGCGTGTGATGGCGTAATAGTCAAAGCCCTGCGTATTATCGCCGTGCAAGTGCCACTTGCCGACCACCGCTGTCTGGTAACCGGCGCGCTGCAAGACCACGGGCAGCGTTTCCTGGCCGGCGGTGTCGAGTTCCTCGCGCAGGGTGTACACGCCATGCTTGTGACTGTACTTCCCCGTCAGGATGCTGGCGCGGCTGGGAGCGCACAGCGAGTTGGTGCAGAGACAATTGGTCAGCAGAATCCCTTCACGGGCTAGTCGATCGATGTTCGGCGTCTTCGCATACGGTGACAACCACCGCTTGTACGCGCCGATGGCGTTGGCGGAGTGGTCGTCCGACATGATGTACAGAATGTTTGGACGGCCCGCGGCTCTCTGCGGCGCCGCCCCAGCCAGCGGCGCGAATCCCGCCGCGATACACGCGCCGCTTAGTTGCAGGAACTGCCGTCTTGTGTATGCTGTCGTTCTCATCATTCTTCCCGATCGAGAGCGGTACGGGGAAAGGGCCGTAACGATTCGGAACGGCCCCATCCCGCCCAGGAACCCGTAACTTCTCCAGACGACCATTCGCCCGGCTACAAGCTGCGTTCAAACCGGATCGCCTGCCTTCCCCGGTGATTCCAACTGCGACATTGCGCTTCACTCGGTCGGGTCGATGACGCCGTTCCCGTTGAGATCGCCAGCGAGCACCACGCCCTACCGGAAGATCAAATCGATCTCGGCGGCGGAGAGCGCCCGGTCGTAGACGACGACCTCGTCAATCCAGCCGAAGAAAAAGTGCGTGGGCTCGCCGGTGAGACTGCCTCCGACCTCTTCCCAGTCCTTGGCTCCGACCATGATGCCGGCGCCGTCGGCGGGATCGTCGATGAGGCCGGTGCCCGGGGCAAAAGCCCTCTCGAGGCCGTCGACGTAAATTGTGTGCCCCACATTGGCGTCATACGTCGCGACGACATGGTGCCACTTGCCGTCTCTCGTGTCCGGACCGTCCTGACCGTTGTAATACCACAATTTGTCTTCGCCGGTTGTCGTGGGATCAAAAAGCCGGTTGCATTTCCATCGCAGGCGGCTGTTGCTCGCCCGCAACACCTGGAACGATTGTTTACGCATGTAGCTCGGGTTGTCAAGGCCCTCGCCGAAGAGTCCGGCCCACGGACTGTCGGCCTGGGTCCCGTCTTCCTTCATCCACAGCGAGACGGTGATCGCCGCTTCGATGGCAAGATTGTCGTCGCCGGGTCTGCGGGCATACGCGCCGTTCTGAAAATCGATGCCTGAGCCGTGGATTCTAAATGAGCCGGCCCCGACCGCGGTGTCGGCGTCGATCTCGTAGCTGCCGGTGCCCTTGGTGTGCAACGCCAGATCCAGATCGTTGGGGCCCGCATCGCGGCCGCCCACGTCGAAGGGATAACGAGCAATGAAGCCCAGCAGAGCCGTCTCATCGACCGGTGCATAGAGCCTGACATCATCGACAAAGAGCGTGCCGGCCCCTTCGCTGGTTACCGTGACAGTGAGTTTCTTAACATTAGCGAGATCGACTCCAAACTCCGCCACGTCGATATTCACCGCTTGCCACGGATCCTCATCGGTCACGTCCACCGTGCACTCGACTGCACCGGAGACGCCCGAGGCATCCTCCAGCGTCACCGACAGTGCTGCTTCGGCGTTTGCGGTGGAGCCGCGTACGAACAGTGTCAGCACGGCGATGTTCGGATCGTCCCAGTCGCGCGGTTTGTCGAACGTGCCCAGCGCACTGGAGCTGCCCGCTGCATAATCGAGCTGGAGAGAGCCCGCTGCCGTATGGGCCGCATCACCGACAACGGCGCTGCCGGTCCAGGTCACGCCCCGGTTGGCGTCCACGAGACCGTTCTCAAACTCTTCCACGCCGACGAAGAATCCGGTCGTGAAGCTCTGGATCGCGTTGGGCCACGAACCGCCGCCGGCGCGCGTGCCTTCGAACCGATAGTAGTAGGTCGTCAGGGGGGCGTAGTCGACCACGCCTCTGGCGTCGATGCCCCGGGCTTCATCGTACCCCACGTGGATATTGCTGACCCTCACACTTGGGTCGAGGCTCTCCACCAGCGCCGCGTCGGAGCTCACGTACAAGTGGTATGCATCCGGGACCGCGTCCGGCAACGTCGTGTATCGGAACGCCACTTCATCCGGAACGATCAGATCGGCGGCGCCGTCTTCCGGAGTGACGCTGGTGGGAATGTTCGGATGCACCTGCATCACGGTGAAACTCCACACCGGACCGGCCGCACCGTTGTTTCCTACGATTTGCCAGTAATACGTTTGCCCGATCTCCAACTCACCGGCTCCGAGGGGATCGAAGGTTTCGCCCTTGGCATCGCCCGTCACGGTTACCGTGCCGGCCAACGCCAGATCGTTCGGATCCGTACCCAGGAATACCTGGTCCTGCGTGGATCCGGCGCCCGCGATCCAGTTGAGGATCTCCGCCGGATGCACGTTCACGGCGCCCGGCTCGGGCAGAGGGAAGCTCGCCTGGGTGGCATCATAGAGCACGATCAGTTCGGGCCGCTGGTCCTCGGCATCTTCCTTGGACGAGAAGTCGGTATTGCTGCCGCTGCTGCTGGTGAGCCCCAGCGTGGCCCATCCATTGGATTCGATGAAGAGACCCGCCACGTTGAACTCGTAAAACTGCCCCCCGACAATCGGCGCGATCGTGTCGAGAATGTCGCCGTTGACGATGTCGCTGTTGGCCCAACTGAGCGTCTCTTCGAACCACTCTCCCGAGGGGCCGAAGCGCGCGGAAAACACGCGTGCGTCGGGCATACCATCCTTGGCGTAGAGTCTGAGGGTCGCCGATACGGGATTTCCCGGTACGAGCCACATGTCGAACTTCAGATACGAGGTCCAGTTTCCGTCGGCGCGAACCCGCAGATCGACCTTGTCTCCATGCGTGTTGTCCTCGCGGTTTTGTCGTATAAACGTATCATCGGCCGGCGTGAGCACGATCGCTTCGAACTTCTTGGCCCAGACGATGACGGTGACGGTGTCTGCGGTCTGTAGCTGACCGTCGTCCGCTTCAAGCTGCAGGGTATATTCGCCCAGAGTATCGAAGACGGCATTGGGGTCCGCCACGTCAGGGCCGGGGTCAAACGTCACGGTTGCCCCCTCGGGGCCGCTCAGGACGGACCACGTCAGCGTCAGCGCGCCGGGCGGCACGGGATTGCCGTCGTCCAATGCCGAACCGGCCAGCGCGACCCTTGCGCCTTCGGGAATGGAGGTTTCCCGGTCGGGTCCGGCCTCGACCTCCGGCGGCAGATTGCTGCCGGCCTCAAGAAACATGATCAGATTCCATTCCAGCGGACTGGCGCCCTCTCCGTCGCAGTGGACGCCGCCGGCGTCAATGGTGATGCCGGGCCAGGGCCCCGGTGCGCCGAAGGAAAGAGGAACGAACGTGTCGCCGTTGAGTTCGGCGTTGCCGTCGATCACGGGCCACCAGGACAGGGCGGTGACGTCGTGGCGTACGCGGGCGACCCCTTGCTCCACGGAGTCGGAAATGTACCAGTTCCGGGTCGCCGCATCGCGAACGAGAAACCCCACCTTGCGGGTGCTCCGCGTCTGATTGAATTCGATCACCGCGAGGTCGCACGTGACGTCGAACCGGCTGATCAGGTACGTGCCGGCTTCCGATGCCATCCCGCGATACTGGGCCTCCGCACTGCTCACATATCGCAGTTGTGAATTCGAGGAGCCGGCCGGCGCGTTGTTCCATCCGCCCCAGGCGTAAGTGGAGTCGGGATGTTTTACGAGGCCCGGCGAACTGCTCTGTGGTTGTGCCGCGATGTCCATGTTGCTGGTGACCGACGTGAAATCTTCGATGATATCATCACCGCGAACCTGTGCTCCGGTCATCACAACCAGGCATACCACGATACCCACCCGTAGTTTTCTGAGCGTCATGACGATACCTCCTACATTATTACCTGAGAATGCCATCCTCGTCACCCGTATCGGTACGATAACTGTCGTAATCCTCCGTGCGGTCGTACACGCGTTCAAATTACGTACTCAGTTCGGTCCTGTCGACTGAATCCGCAGGACTTTTGGTTCTGGGGAGATCGACCACAGGCCGCTTTCCTTCTTCGCGCGGTGCAGGGGCCGGGAACATCGGCCCCGCAAACAACTCCGCCTTCTGCCAGGCGGTTTCTCGTGATTCCGGCGGGTTGGCCCTCATATCCACACATGACTCTCGCCATGGCCCCTCGGGCCTGACCCCCACGCCCAGGATTCGTTGAACGAGCAGTTCCGTCAGCCGCTGACGGACGTCACGATATTCCGTCTTGTTGTACAGGTTGTCCATCTCGTGCGGGTCGTGTTGGAGGTCGTACAACTCGTGGCCGTCGTCACAATACATGGACAGCTTGTATCGACCATCGCAGACCATTGCGCCGGGTCCGTAGCTGTTGGGTACGTGCGGGGCCCGGTGGTTGGCCTCGGGCACGGGCGCCGCTGTTGTGGGCATCTGCAGGCCCGCTTCGACAAGGACTGAATCCCGGCCGGAATCGTCTCGGCGCAGGATCTGTCCGTGCAGACTCGTGCCCACCATGGATTGAGGGATCGGAAGGCCCAGGCCTTCCAGAAGGGTCGGCGCCAGGTCCACTTCCTCGACCAGCCCCTCAAACACAAACGCCCTGACGGTTTCCCCGGGATACCGGATGATGGCCGGAATCCGCGCCAGGCACTCATAGAAAAGCGGCAGTTTGTGAAATACCCCGAAGTCGCCGATGAACTCACCATGGTCTCCGAGGAATACAACGACGGTATTTTCGATCCGTCCGGATTCGGCCAGGAATTTCATGATTCGGCCCACTTGGTCGTCGACGTAGCGGCACTGCCCCATGTACGTCGCAATCGCCTTTCGCGCCTCGTCTTCGGTGCATTGATGGGCCAACGAGTTGATTCGCCAGTTGTCGAGTCTCCTGGGTTTGTCCGGGGCCTGCCGGCACCAGTTGTGCGGTAAAGAAACTTCCGATGGATCGAACAGCGACGCGTACGGTTCCGGACAGGTATACGCCGGATGAGGGTCCTGCCAGTTGACCCAGCAAAGAAAGGGACGGTCGCTCGGACTGCGACGCATGAAATCGATCGCTTCATCGGCCAGACGCGCGGTGATGTTGTACCGATGGTTTTGTTCCAGCGGGAACGCACTGTAGGACCGCACGTATTTTGGGTGTTCGTCGTAGTTTCCCAGGCAGATCTCGTGGAGTTCGTCCCAGACCTGTTCGAGTTGGTCGTACAGAAACAAGTGGTTCTTTCCGAACATGCCGCTGCGGTAGCCAGCCTCTTTCAAAGAGCGGACCAGATTGGGCACCTGATAGTCGATGCAAGACCAGTAGTTCCTTCGCCTGTGCTCGCCAAACCGCAGCGAGGTGGCAAAGCTGATCCGGCTCGGGCCACACAGTGGCGCCGCGCAGTAGCAGCGATCGAACCGAACGCCTTCCTCGGCCAGCCGATCGATGTGCGTCGTGCCAATCGAGGGGTGCCCATAACAGCCGATGTAGTCGGCGCGATACTGATCGGGCGTCAGAATCACAAGGTTGTATTTCTTCAAATCCTCCCCTTCCGATTCCGGCAAATCGTTCCGTGGACACACTTGCCTTCGGTGAAGGGCTATTACCCATTTATCGCACCGCTGCAGATGAGTTCTGCAGCCACTTACTGGTATATTAGAGGACGGATGGTGGGCTCAAAAAGCCACAACAGGAACATAATTTCGCCATTTTGCGCATCAACCGAACGTTTAGGCTTGCCGACCAAGCCCGAGAGAATAGATAATGGCCTCATGTCAACTTCGGCCAAAGTCATCTTGTTGCTGGAGACGTCGAGGGAGTACGGCAGACAACTGCAGTTTGGGATCACAAAGTACTCCTATTTCAATGGGCCGTGGACTTTCTATAGAGAGCCGGGGGGACGGGACAGAACGCTGCCGCAGTTGAAGAGCTGGGGCGCCAACGGCATCATCGCCCATGCCCACAGCGCCGCGATGGTCCGGCGGATCGTCAATACCAGGATTCCCACCATCATCAAGGGCTACAGGGCCGAAGGATACCCCACCATTGCCACGAACAACACGGCCATCGGACAGATGGGTGCAGAACATTTGATCGACCGGGGGTTCCGTCATCTGGCCTACTGCGGCCTCGACGACCGGTACTGGTCCGTCGAACGCGGTGCGGCTTTTGCGGACCGGGTCCAACGCGAAAGGCTCGGAATCCACGTGTACAGGCAGCCCCGGTCCCGCTCCATGCGTTCCTGGGACAAGGAACTGGCATACATGGCCAAGTGGCTGAAAGCTCTCCCGAAGCCGGTGGGCGTCATGGCTTGCGTTGACGACCGCAGTCAGCATGTTCTGCAGGCCTGCAAAATGATCGGCCTTGATGTACCGTCGGAAGTGGCCATCCTCGGTGTGGACAACGACGAACTGGTTTGCCGGCTGGCCAATCCGCAACTGTCCAGCATCGCTCTGGCAGCCGAGCGGGCCGGCTACGAGGCAGCCGAACTGCTCGATAAGCTGATGGCAGGCGAGAAGATGACCGGCCAGAGAATTGTCACGCAGCCCACGCACGTGGTGGCCAGGCAGTCCACGGACGTCTTGGCCATGGAGGATCGCATGGTCGCCAAGGCCCTGCAGTTTATCCGAAGCCATGCCAACGAACCCATCCAGGTAGCCGACGTTGTCGAGGCGGTTCCGATCTCACGGCGCCTGCTGCAGAAGCGTTTTCAGATGGTCCTGGGACGAACGATCCTTGACGAGATCCGCTACACGCGAGCGGAACAGGTTGCCGAGATGCTCAGCGACACGAATCTGCCGATCTCTGCAATCGCGCTGGCGTGTGGATTCCCGAGCATCGATCACATCGCTCGGAGCTTCCGCAAGATCAAGGGCATGAGCCCATTAGCCTACCGCAAACGATACGGACCCAAGTGATTCGCCCCAAGGATTCCCCGGGGGCGTTGAAAAGGATGCCCTGATAAACAATATGAGTCGCATTGGGTGGGGCCGCACGACTCCGCTGCTCGGATCAGTCCCGGATGCCCGGGAGCCTCGGCGAAAAGGACTTGCATAGGTCCACAGAGACTCCGAGGGCAACTGCCGGATGACTGGCAACGAAGCGAAAATCCGGGCAGCTCACGAGAAAATCGCGGGTCGAGGTCCGGCGAAAAAGTGCGAGACTTTCGGATTCTCAGCAAATTGGCGTGCCTTGGAGCGTTTTCGGCGGATTTATGGGCCAAAAATGTTGAAATCGGAGCCCGGATTATGATAGCATTGACGGTGTGGCGTGCAGGGATGCCCATTACGAAGCTAAATGGGAAACCGCGGTCAAGCGTTCATTTCTTAGGAGGTAGTGCAATGAAAACGTCATCGCTTCTTTCAATCCTTGGATTCTTTGCAGTTGTATTTCTGGCGGTCTCGTCTGCGACGACCGGATTGGCCGACGAGATAGAGATCACCAACCCCGGCTTCGAGTCCCCGGCGTATGCTGACGGTGATTACGGCCCGACCGATGGCTGGACGTTAGGTTACTACACTCTGCCGGATACGACGACGTGGGTGGCCGACGGTACCGACGAATCGGGCGGGTATAACCCGGCCGCCGACGCGGACTACGGCGGCGTCGTGCCTGAGGGCGACAACGTGGTGTATACCTCGTCCTTTGCCGGCTATGACACCGGTGTGGCGCAAGTTCTCTCGGCGACCCTGCAGGCGAATACGCAGTACGATCTGAGCGTATCGGTAGGTAACCCCGCTCTTTACAACGGAGGCCCTACCGCCGACTATCGCATCGAACTGCTGGCCGGTGGCGTCCTTCTCGCATCGGACACCGGACCTTCGCCCCTTGATGACACCTGGAAAACTGCCAGCCTGACCTACGACTCCGGCGCCAACCCGGCACAGCTTGGCCAGCCGCTGGAGATTCGACTCCTGGCGGTTGACTTTGACGATTGGTATGAAGTCCACTTCGACAACGTAACGCTTTCATACAGCGAACCTGTTCCCGTGTGGAACGATGTCGACGTGGCAACGGTAGCGGAACTCGAAGCAGCGGCAGCGGCGGCCAATCCGGGTGATAGGATTAATCTCGCTGCGGGCACGTATGTCCTGACGTCCCAGATCGAGATCAAATCCGGGGTAGCGTACCAGGGCGCCGGTGCGGACCTGACCGTGATCGACGGAAACAACGTCACGCGCGCCTTCGTCGCCTGGGGCGACCGCGGCGCCACCGACGGCCAGGTCGATGCCAACGGCGTCGCCGTGCCGAACCTGACCGGTCCGAAGGACTGGGTGCTCGACGGACTGACGATTCAAAACTGCGTCGCGGATGCTGCAAATCGTCAGGACATTCTGAGTGCGGCCCGCGATCTGCTCAACAACTACACGGACGCGCCCTACACGCTCGAGACCGCACAAGCAGAAAACGGCGGTATTACGAGCAATCCCGAGTGGTTCGAAATCCTCAGCGGCGGTGCCGACGATGATCTGACCGACGCCGAGCTTCAGGCCTACCTCGACGCTAATCCGCCCGGCAGCGACGGCCACCTGGTGGTCAATGACGCCATGGATACTGGCGGAGGGGCGCTCGTTCTGCGTAATGGTGCCGCAGGGACCGTTCAAAACTGCAGCTTCTTGAACAACCAGGCCCCGCTTAACAGTGGTGATGGCGGTGCGATCTTGACGGGCAATACCGCAACCGCCTTGGCCATTGACAACTGCGAATTCATCGGCAACTCCTGCGATGATGGTGGCGGTGCCCTGAGAATGAACAGTGCTTCCGCTTGCACGATCACCGGGACCACCTTTACCGAGAACCAGGCCATTGGTAATAGTGCTGACGGTGGTGCCATCGCGATAGCCAATTCTGGGACCACATTGGCCATTGACAACTGTGAGTTCAACGGCAACTCCTGCGTCGATGGAGGTGGCGCCATAAGATTGGGCGGCAATAGCTCCGTCCGGACGATCACCGGAAGCACCTTTACCGGGAACTACATCACCGGCGACGGCGGCGACGGCGGCGCCGTGAAGTGCGATGGCGATGATTCGACGTACGTATTTACGGACTGCTCGTTCATCGGCAATACCGCTATGGATGATGGTGGAGCCGTCAGGTATAACCCGGACAGATGCGAATTGACCGTAACGAACTGCGCGTTCATTGGCAATGGAAAAGACGCCGACGGAAGCGCAGTGGGTGATGACTGTGGCGCGTGGTCCACAGGTGATGACGACGCAGGTCCCATGACGTTCGAGAACTGCCTCTTTGCAGACAACGCATCCGTGGACGACCGAATCGTCGAAGTCAAGGCCGCCTTCGCGTTCCTGAATTGCACCTTTGTCGGCAACGTAGCCGGCGACGAAGCCATTCTCGCGATACGAGGCCGGGATTGGGACAGCACCGGTGACGGTGAGGATGACATGACCACGGACGATTCGATAATCGCCAACTGTCTGTTCATCAACAACACGATGTTGAGCAACAAGCAGATCATCGGCGATACCCGGAACGACGTGTTCGCCCCGACGGTGACCAACTGCCTCTTCTTTGGCAATTTGGATCAGGATGGAGAGTTGGCCCAAAACACCGACGGCAATAGCACGGAAGTCGGTACGATCGACGTCGGTGCGGTGACCGATGCGGCGCAGATCGTGGTCGACCCGTTGGGCGACTATCACCTGGTAGCCGGCTCTCCCGCCATCGATGCTTCGGACCCCGACACCGCCACAGAGGCGGACATCGAGGGTACGGCGGCAGTCGGTGTCCGCGACGTGGGCGCGTACGAATTCGTCGGTCCGTAAATTGAAGTCAAATGCTGCGTAGCGAGCAGGCGCCGCTGCGGTATCGCAGCGGCCCGGTGCTCGCTCAGTGGTTCATTGGTATTCCTCGTTCAGGAGGCGTGGCCTGCCTTCTCCCGGGCAGGCAGGCTGCGCCTTTACGTGAGTGTTTGGGCGAGCACGTGCGAAAACAGAATGTCTTCCGTGTCCCGCAAAGACCGTTGCTGTTGTCCTCTTCTGGAGAGAAACGACCATGTCTGAAAGGCCAGCCTTGTTGTGGTGTATTGGCATAACACTGGGCCTTGTCTCCGCCCCTGCCGTATTTGCCGACATTATCATCATGGCGGAGGAAAGTTGCAGAACGGATGTGCGCGAACCGGACACGAACAATCACAACAGCAGCAAGCTCTCCGTCAGGAGTGACGAGAAAAGCGCCAAGTCCTGGGTCAAATTCGACATCAGCGAACTTGACGTTGAGGACCTCGACATGGCAACCCTCACCGTCGCGCTGCATGAGCCTAAGAGCGGCAACCGGCACTTCGACGTTTCCTACGTCAACGACGACTGCCTGGATAACATCGACTGGGACGAAAGGAGTCTCACCTGGAACAATGCGCCCGGCAACAATACCGCCGACCTTGGCGCCCTCGACACGAGCAAGACCACTCTGCTTACCACGGTGAACTTCACCGACGGTGTCCCGGGCGACTCGTTCACTATAGATGTTCTTGAGGCCCTCCGGACTGATACTGACGGGATCGTGCAGTTCGTTTGCCATAATTCCAACGGTCTGCTGCAGATTGCCACGCACGACCACGCTGAAGAAGCATGGAGACCCTTCCTAAGTGCAAGGGAGGGCGCAAAGGACAAGGCAAAACAGCCTTATCCA
This sequence comes from uncultured Pirellulales bacterium, assembly GCA_964415045.1. Taxonomy (GTDB): domain Bacteria; phylum Planctomycetota; class Phycisphaerae; order Sedimentisphaerales; family Anaerobacaceae; genus CAYPZL01. Next base: position 11,814 of record CAYPZL010000109.1, read on the forward strand.
GCCGACGGTGCGACCGATGTGTCTCTGGCGCCGGTTCTCAACTGGACGCCCGGGGCGTATGTTGAAGGATTGTCTCCAAAGCACAAGGTCTTCTTCAGCGAAGAATTCAGCGATGTCAACGACGGCATCGGCGGCGTAACGCAGGATGCCGGTGACTACCCTGCCCCCGGCAGCCCTCTTGATTTCGGCAAGACTTACTACTGGCGCGTGGATGAGGCCAACAGCGTCTCCGGGTGGGACCCGGGGGATGTCTGGAGATTTACGACCGAGCCCATAGCTTATCCGGTTCCCCAGGGACTCATCACGGCCACGGCCTCCGGCATGGACAGCAGCGATGCGGACCCCACGAATACGATCGATGGCTCCGGACTCGGCGATGAGGACCGGCATTCGACGGACCCGGACACCATGTGGCTCAGCAGTCCCTCCGAGCCCAATCAGGCCTGGATCGAATATGAGTTTGACAAAGCGTACAAACTCCACCAGATGCTGGTGTGGAACTACAATGGAACCTCTTTCCTGAGTTGGAGCGGCATCAGAGAGGCCGTCGTCGAATACTCAGTAGATGGTGAGGTCTGGACGCCGCTGGCTGATGTTTCCGAGTTCGCCCAGGCCCCTGGTACGGACGATTATGGTCCCGGTATCGTCATTGACCTGGATGGTTTGGTGGCAAAGCACGTCAGGATAACGGCGCGCAGTAACTGGAGCCCGGGCGGCGTATTGGACCAATACGGCCTTAGTGAGGTGCGTTTCCTGTACATCCCCGTCCGGGCGCGCGAGCTGAGTCCTGCGGACGGTAGCACCAATGTAGATCCCACCGTGGAGTTGAGCTGGCGTGCCGGTCGCCAGGCCGGCGTTCACGATGTCTACCTCGGCGGCGATCCCGACAACCTGCCCCGGGCCGATACCATGGGAGGATCGCCCTATGGCGCCTATGATACCAGTGCCCTGGACCTCCAACTGGGCCAGACGTACTACTGGCAGGTCAATGAGGTCAACGAGGTCGAGGTTCCCGCCACGTGGGAAGGCGACATCGTGGCGTTCTCCACCCGGGAGTTCCTCGTGGTGGATGATTTCGAGAGTTACAGCAATGATCCCGCCACCTTCAGTCGTGTGTTCCAGACCTGGATCGACGGCGCCGGCTATACCATTCCTGTAGAAGTTGCCGGCAACGGGACGGGTTCCTATATCGGCCACGATCCTCAGTTCGGCGATATCATGGAGAAGGTCATTGTTCATGGGGGCGCTCAATCAGCGCCGATATACTACGGCAATGACGGCAAGACGGTCTCTGAGGTGGACCGCACGTTTGATGAACCCCAGGATTGGACCCGCGCCGGCATCAAGACCCTGGCCATTGCTTTCCACGGCGCGTCCGGCAACACGGGGCAGCTGTATGTCAAGATCAACAACACCCGGGTGGGCTATGATCTTGATGCGGCTGATATTGCGATCGCCGCATGGCAGGCGTGGAACATCGACCTGTCCACCGTACCCGCCAATTTGCAGAACGTTACGAAACTGACGATCGGCGTTGACGGTGGCGGCGCAGGCCTGCTCTATATTGACGACATCCGGCTGTATGCCAGGGCCGGTGAACCCATCACACCGGTAGCGCCCGATACCGCGAAACGAATTTTCATCGACGGATACCTGGAAACAAGCAACACCGTTGACGCCGACTACGATCTTTCCGGCACCTCTCAACATAATGCCTATATCGGAGCGATCACGGACAACAGTAGCGGCAGCCTCTACAAGTTGTTCAAGGGTCTGATTGACGAGGTGCGCGTTTATAGCCGAGCCTTGTCCGCAGAGGAGATCCTTTGGCTCGCCGGAAGGACAACCCCAGTTCATAAGCCGCTATGAGGCCGCTCCTGCCGCCAGAAAGGGGCACATCGGCTCATCCGAGGCAGCCACCGCATGAAAGCCGCCAGATCAGAACCGCGCGGACAGATTCCGGCCCTTCCGCCTGGTGCGCATAATGGCGAAAAAAAGAACGCCAAATGGCTTCCGCGCATTTCATCCCCGCGTACAATAGAACCCGGTGTACGGTAGATTAGCCCCCCCATTCGAGCCAGGCGGCCGATTTGAATGGATTGGGGGCAGGAATCCAATGTTAAGGGAGGCCAGGCGTGGCAAGGATATTCGCACGGGTTTGTCTTTCATCGGTGATCCTTGGTTCGGTTGCGATGTGCCCGGCTCGGGCAGCCGAACATCAGTCGATCCGGCCGGCAACACAGGAGGAGTCCTACGAGGCCGACTGGGAATCCCTCTCGAAGAACCCGCTCCCCGCATGGCTCCTGGACGCAAAGTTCGGCGTCTACACTCACTGGGGTATCTACTCGGTCCCCGCGCACGGCGGCCCGGACTATGTCAAGAACCTCTACGCCCCAAAGCAGGATGTCAAGGGGACCTACACCTACCACGCCGGGAAGTACGGTCCACTCAAAGACTTCGGCTACAAGGACTTCGTCCCGATGTTCACCGCCCCGAAATTCGATGCGGACGAGTGGGTCGGCCTGATGCACGAAGCCGGGGCCAGGTTCGGCGGCATCTGCCTGGTGCATCACGACGGCTTTCTGCTGTGGGACAGCAAGGTCAACCGGTGGAACGTGAAAAACATGGGCCCCAAGCGCGATGTTTATGGGGAAATCGCCGCCGCCGTGCGAAAATACGACGATATGAAGCTGCTCGCGACGTTTCATCACGGACGCACCTACGGCTACCCCTTCGGCTTTCTGCGAAAAGAGGGGATCACCGACGAAATGCGCCGGAACTGGGACCTGTTTGACCCCAGGTACAACGATTTCTACTGGGGCGAAGAAACGCGTGAGTCCAAAGAGTTCTCGGATGAGTGGAAAGCGAAGATCATCGAGGTCATTGACAACTATCATCCCGACCTGATCTGGTTCGACGGACTGCGAAGCTGCATGAAGAACGAGCATCCGCCGGAATCGTACGTGCTGGAGGTCTTCGCACACTACTTCAATCAGGCCCGGAACAGGGGGCAGGACGTCACCATCTGCAACAAACACGCCGGCGACTTCAACTTCCCGGCGTCGTTCGGCCTGCGCTGCTATGAAAACGGAAGAGATATGCCGCTGGATGTAAAACCATGGTTCCTGATCGACCGGGCCATCGCCTATCCCTGGTGCTACGTCAACAACAAGCAGTACAAGGATGGAGCCGACTACCATATTCGGAGTCTGGTGGACCTGGTCAGTCGGGGTGGCATCTTCCTGTTGTCTCTGACCCCGAAAGGCGACGGCTCGATCGCGAACGAGGAAAAGGAGATCATGCGCGGCATCGGCCGGTGGTTGAAGACCAACGGCGAGGCCATCTACGGGACGCGCCGGTGGAAGATCGTAGGCGAAGGCCCGGCCGTGATGATGAAATACAACGACGTCAAGAAACGAATGGACTGGAACTACCGGCAAGAGTTTTCCGCCCAGGACATTCGTTTCACGAAAAAGGGTGATACGCTCTACGCGATCGCACTCAACTGGCCGGAAGATGGGAAGGTCGTAATCAAAGCCTTACGGAAAGGCTCCGAGCTGTATCCCGGGACCATCGAATCGGTTGCCATGCTGGGCGCAAAAGCGCCCGTGAAGTGGCAGCGCACGGAAGGCGGCCTGAGAATCACCTTACCTCAGGGCACGCCTCGTGACTTTGCCTGTGCTTTCAGGATCGAAGGGGAGGAGTAATCGGCAATGAACACACTCAACCGGCGGCAGTTTCTGACGTACGTGGAAGCGAGTGCCGTGGCGCTGGCTGGGCCGGCTTTGCCCGCGCGGGCGCGTGGAGGCGGAAGGAAGCCCAACGTTATACTGTTCATGACCGACGACCAGGGCTGGGGCGACGTCGGGTTCAACGGCAACAAAGACATCATCACGCCTCATCTTGACGACCTGTGCGCGCGGGGGACGCGTCTCTATCATTTCTTCTCCGGATGCCCGGTGTGTTCGCCGACGCGCGGGACGGTGACGACCGGGAGACACTACTTCCGTTACGGGATATGGAGCGCCAATACCGGGCGCTTGCCGAGAGAAGAGTACACCGTGGCCCAGGGCCTGAAAGATGTGGGTTACACGTGCGGGCATTTCGGCAAGTGGCATCTCGGCTCGCCCCATCCCGACTATCGCGGCAAGGGTGGTGGAGGCGAACCGAAACGGCTTGCCCGGCCCGAGTGGTTCGGCTATGACAAGCACTTCGTGACGCACCACGCCGTGAAGACCTGGGACCCGTACGGTCCGGATGGATCGGGTATCGACACCTCAGACAATCCGTATTGGGAGGACGGTAGGAGGGTGACAGACCGTCTCACCGGCGACGATACCCGGATCATCATGGACAAAGTGATTCCTTTCGTGGAAAAGGCCGCGCGGGAAGACAAACCGTTTCTCGCGGTCATCTGGACCCACGCGCCCCACGGACCGCTGGAGGCCGGACCGGCCTACCAGAAGATGTACGAGAAGAAGGGGCTCGACAGGAAGAAGATCACATACTACGGCGTGATCTCAGCCCTGGACGAGCAGGTGGGGCGACTCGATGGAAAGCTCAAGGAACTGAAGATCTGGGACAACACCATGTTCTGGTACTGCTCGGACAATGGGCCCGCCCACCACGTTCGGGACGGAGGATATGGCAGTACCGGTGGAATGAGAGGCAAAAAGGCGCATCTCTTCAATGGGGGCGTGTGCGTTCCGGCCTTTGTCGTGTGGCCGGGCAAGGTGCCGGCAGGCAGGACAGTCAAGACGCCGCTTTCGACTCTCGACTATTTGCCGACGATCTTCGCGGCCACCGGCGCTGCGATGCCGGACGACCGGCCTCTCGACGGGCAGAACGTTTGGGACATCGTAACCGGCGAGAGGGACAAACGCACCAGAGCGATACCGTTTCGATTCGCTGACAACAACGCGCCCGGGCTCAGCCTGCTCAAGGGCTCGTACCGCTACTACACGAATTTCGACACGGACGACCCGCGCGGCGACATGTTGTACGATTTCTTCGAGGACCGCGGCGAAGAGAAGAACCTCATCGACGCTATGCCGGAGCTGGCTGCCGAAATGCGCCGGGAGGCGATGGAATTCCTCGCCTCATGCAGGAAAAGCTACGAAGATCGGGACTATCCGGCCGGCAGCACGTACGAGCCGCTGGGACCCTGGCACGAGATGAAGAACCGCGTCTGGTCGGGTCCGAGCGCTGCCAGAGAAGGACGCAAGAGGGGGAAACGGGCGAAACCGTCAAAGGATAAGTAGCCGATCATGACGACGAAACGAAAGGTCCGATGTGTCTGGCTTGGAGCGGTGATCTCCGTCATCGCTTGTGGCTCGCCTCTTTGCGGTGAGGAGCCGAAGCTATCGAGACTCGCATCCGGGAAGCCCGGCACTGCATCGCCGGACCGCGTCCCGTCTTACCTCACAGCGTATGCGTCGCTCTACGCGAAGGACCCGCGCGCCGCCGCGGTGCAGTGGTTCAAAGACGCTCGGCTGGGCCTCTTCGTCCACTACGCTCTGGCCAGCGTCCTGGAGGGCGGCAAGCCCGAATACCTCAAGCTCACCGAGGAGCTTGACGAACAGATAGAACTCAGTAAGCTGCCTGTCTCCCACCGGGCCGAGCTGGGAATCTCCGAAGAGCAAGTGGCGCAAGTCCGCACGCTTCATGCGGAGCTGATGAAGCGATTTCGAGCGGAGCATTTTGACGCGGATGCGATTTGCGATCTGGCCGTCGCGGCGGAGATGCGCTACGTGAACTTCACCACGAAACACCTGGGCAGACTCGCTTTGTACCGGACAAAAACCACGGATTTGACCAGCCTGAATTCTCCCGCTGCCCGGGATCTGGTGGCCGAGATGGCCCGAGCCTGCGCCGCCCACAATCTGGGCCTGTTTCTGTACGTGCCGCCTGAAACCGCCCGCACCGACGGTGACTTCTTCACGGTGAACTGCACCATCATTCGCGAGCTGTTGACCCAATATGGCCCCATTGCCGGCATCTGGTTCGATGGCATCGGCAAGTATCGGAAGAACCCGGAGAATTACGACAGGCTCCACGAGATCTTCGCCCTGATTCGCAGGCTCCAGCCCCAGTGTCTGATCTCGTTCAAAGAAGGCGCCCTGGGTCTGGAGGACTTCATTTCCCCGGAGCACTTTCTCCTGCCTGCGCCCGTTCGTTGGGATACTCCCGAACGCCAGGGGCGCTGGGACCTGCGGCTGCGACGATGGAAGATGCATCAGGAAAAGAAATGGAACGACGTTTTCCGACACAAGCCCGCTGAGATCAACACCACGATGCAGGAGTGTTTCAACAGAGACGGCAAGGGACAGCCGGGCGGCTGGATCAATGACGAATCGGCCCGGCACCTGGACGCCGACGAGGTCATGTTTCTCATAGAAGTAGCACGCTCGCTGGACGCCAATCTCCTGATCAACATTGGCCCCCGAGCCGACGGCTCGATCCATCCCGCTGACGAGGAGGCCCTGCGTGAGGCCGGGCGGCGGCTGCGCCGACATGATTCCCGCGGCAGGCGGCCCGTATCCCGGAGGCGTCAATAGAACGATAGGGCAAAGCTGACAAGGTTTCTGCTGAATGAAACGATATTCATACAACCTGGCTCGAACTGCAATCGCGCTGATACTTCTTGCCAGCGCGGTCACTCGCTCGCACGCGGGTGAAGATGCAACGTCTTTTCCGGTGTACGAGCCTTCCTGGGAATCCCTAAACCAGCACGAGATACCGGATTGGCTGCTGGATGCCAAGCTCGGCCTCTACGGCCACTGGGGCATCTATTCCGTGCCGGCCTTCAAGACGGAATGGTACGGCAGGCTGATGTACGATAAGCAGACCCGGGGCGACGCGGTTTTCAACCATCACGTCGAGAAATATGGAAAGCAATCTGAATTCGGATACAAGGATTTTATAAAGGATTTCAAGGCCGAGAAGTTCGATCCAAAGGAATGGGCGGATCTGATCACGAAAGCCGGCGCGAAGTACGCCGGCATTACCGTGGTTCACCACGACGGATTCTGCTTGTGGGACAGCAAGTACACGCGGTGGGACGCCAAAGACATGGTGAACGGAGAGGGGATTTACGGAACGCGAAGGTGGAAGATCGAAACGGAGGGACCGACCGACAAGCTCTTGTACAAGACGGGTACCAAGACCATGTGGAGTTTCGCCGACAATTGTGACGCCGACGACGTTCGCTTTACGCAATCCGGCAACCACCTCTTTGCATTCATACTCGATTGGCCGCAGAGCGGAGAAGTGCTGATCAAGGCCCTGAAAACCGCCGAGCGAGTCAGTGCCAGCAACCGGAATCAAGACCACCGGCATAGCCGGTGGTATGAGGAAGGCCCCTAAAAGGGGC
>CAYPZL010000110.1:0-12404 GCA_964415045.1 uncultured Pirellulales bacterium
GTTCTGGAATTATCTAATGAGGCACGGAGTCACAGCATGCTAAGCGAGCACCCTTGATAGGACTCATAAGTTATGGCAAGTAAAGGATTTGCGCATCTTCATCTGCACAGCCAGTATTCGCTGCTGGATGGGGCGGTCAAGTTCGGCCCGCTTTTTTCCCGGTGCAAGAAGCTGGGCATGGACGCCGTGGCACTGACCGACCACGGCAACATGTTCGGCGCCGTGGAATTCTACCAGAAGGCGCTGGCCGCCGGGGTCAAACCGATTATCGGGATCGAGGCGTACATCGCGCCGGGAAGCCGTTTCGACAAGAGCGGTGGCGGGGGCGTCAAGGAAAATGCTTTCCACCTGATCCTGCTGGCCGAGAACCTGACCGGCTATCGCAACCTGATGAAGCTCTCCAGCATCGGCTACACCGAGGGCTTTTACTATCGGCCACGGATCGACAAGGAAGTGCTGGCTGAATACAACGAGGGGATCATTTGCACGACCGCTTGCGTCGCCGGCGAGGTGCCGGCGGCCCTGGCCCGCGGCGATGCGAAGGCGGCGCGCCGGGCTGCGGAGAGCTTTCTGAAGATCTTCGGCCCCGAGCGGTTCTTCATGGAACTTCAGCACCATGAGAGCCCCGACGATACGATGCCCGACGTGCGCGCGCCGATGATCGATCTGGCCCGCGAGATGGGTGTCGGCATGATCGTGACCAACGACGTGCACTTCCTCGACGCCGACGATTACGAGGCGCACAACGCCTTGTGCTGCATCAGCACGGGCAAGCTGGTCACCGACGGCACCCGCATGATTTACCCGCCGGACGTCTACCTCAAGAGCCCGGACGAGATGCGGCAGATGTTTGCCGATGTGCCCGAGGCCTGTGACAATACGCTCGCCATTGCGGAGCGCTGCAACGTCGAGCTGGACCTGAGCAGTCAGCACGCCCCCGTCTATGTCCCGCCGGACAAGAGCACGCCCGAGGAGTACCTGACGCGCCTGGTGATGAAAGGGGCCCGCGAATTGTACGGGACCGTCACGCCCGAGATTCAGGAGCGCATCGACCGCGAGCTGGAGGTCATCGAGGGCAAGGGGTTCTCCAGTTACTTTCTGATCGTGTGGGATTTCTGCAACTTCGCCCGCGAAAACAGTATCCCGGTCGGCGCTCGTGGCAGCGCGGTCGGCACGGTGGTGGGGTATTGCCTGGGCATCTGCGACGTGGACCCGATCAAGTACGATCTGCTCTTCGAGCGGTTCATGGACCCGGAGCGCAACGAGATGCCCGATATCGATATCGACATCTGCCAGGACGGGCGGGCCCGGGTGCTCGAGTACGTCCGTGAGAAATACGGCGAGATCGCGCAGATCATTACGTTCGGGACGATGAAGGCCAAGGCCGTGATTCGCGACGTCTGCCGCGTGCTGAATGTGCCGTTGGCCGAAGCGGACCGGTTGGCGAAGCTCGTGCCGAACGAGCTGAAGATGACGCTCGATAAGGCGCTGGAGATCGAACCCGACCTGAAACGCGCGTACGATGAGAACGAGGCCACCCGGAAGGTCATCGACATCGGGCGCAAGCTCGAGGGCCTGACGCGGCACGCTTCCGTGCACGCTTGCGGCGTGGTGATTGCCGACGAGGCCCTGACGAACTTCCTGCCGTTGTACAAGGCCTCCGGCTCCGACGACGTGATCACGCAGTTCGAAGGGCCGATGGTTGAAAAAGTGGGCCTGCTGAAGATGGACTTCCTGGGCCTCAAGACGTTGAGCGTGCTGTCCCGGAGCCGCGGTCTTGTGCGGGACCTCCACGGCGTCGATATCGACCTGGAGAAGATCGATATCCACGACCCGAAGGTCTTCGAGGTGTTTGCCAGCGGCCGGACGAAAGGCATTTTCCAGTTCGAGTCCGGCGGCATGCAGGACCTGCTGATGAAGATGAAGCCGGACCGGATCGAGGACCTGATCGCCGCCAACGCGCTGTACCGGCCGGGACCCATGACCCTCATTCCGGATTACATCGACCGCAAGCACGGCGCCAAGTGGTCTGTGCCCCACCCGATCATGACCGAGGTCCTCCGGGAGACCCACGGCATCATGATCTACCAGGAGCAGGTCATGCGGATCTGCAACCGGCTGGGCAACATTCCGCTGCGCGAGGCCTATGCGCTTATCAAGGCCATCAGCAAGAAGAAGGCGAGCATCATCGCCAAGGAAAAGCAGCGTTTCATCGACGGCTGCGTGGACAAGGGGCTGACCAAGGACCAGGCCAAACACATCTTCGAGCTGATCGAGCGCTTCGCCGGCTACGGCTTCAACAAGAGCCACTCGACGCGGTACGCGTTCGTGGCCTACCAGACGGCGTACATGAAGGCGCACTGGCCGGTCGAGTTCATGGCGGCCCTGCTGACCTACGAAATGGACAGCACCGACAAGATCGTCGAGTACATCGGCGAATGCCAGCGGATGGGCATCGAGGTGCGGGCCCCCGACATCAACGAATCGGGCGTGGACTTCACCCCGTTGTACGACGACGAGGACAAAAGCGGCCAGCGGGTGATCCGCTTCGGGCTGGCCGCCGTCAAGGGCGTGGGCGGCAAGGCGGTCGAGCAGATCATCGAGGCCCGCAAGAAAACGGGCCGGTTCAAGAGCCTGTTCCACTTCTGTGAGAACGTGGACCTGCGAGCGGTGAACAAGCAGGTGCTCGAGTCGCTGATCAAGGCCGGGGCGTTCGACCGCCTCGGCGGCAACCGGCACCAGATGACGGCCGGACTCGAAAGGGCCATGGAAGGCGGCGCCAGCCTCCAGAGTGACAAGGTCAAGGGCCAGATGAACTTCTTCGGGCAGATGGCCGGCGAGATCGATTACGCCGAGGATCACAAACGCCTGCCCGACGTGCCCCCGTGGCCCGAGCCCCAGATGCTCGCCTATGAGAAACAGGTGCTCGGCTTCTACGTAACCAGCAATCCGCTCAGTCACCACGCCGAGGAGATCAACGACTACTCGACCATGAACACCGCGCACTTAGCCAAGAGCACGGGCGAGAAGCAGGTCGTCATCGGCGGCATGGTCACCCGGATTCGCTACAACATCACCAGGAACGGACGCAACGCCGGCGCCAAGATGGCGGTCTTCGTGCTCGAAGATCTCCAGGGCACCTGCGAGGTAGTGCTCTTCCCCGACGTGCTCAACGAGTATGCCTCGCTGGTCGTGGAGGACTCGATCGTCTTCGTCAAGGGCAAGACGGATTTTCGCCGGGAGCGTCCCAACGTCATCGCCTCCGAGCTGATCCCGCTGGAGCGGGCCCGGGAAAAGCTCGCCAAGGGGGTGAAGATCCGGCTGGACGCCAGGGAGGTGACGCAGGAGAAGGTGCTCCAGATTCGCAGCATCTGCCAGCACCACCGGGGCAGCCGGCCTTTCTCCGTCGTCGTCCAGACCGACCGCGGCCGCGTCCACGCCACCGCCGACAAAAGCCTCTGCGTTAACCCCGACGTCGACTTCTGTCGAAAAATGAAACAGCTCATCGGAGAAGACAATTTCCAACTGGCAAAATGATGACTTAATCCCGTATGTGGAGGGAGAGACAGTATGTGGCTGCCAAGAGAAGAACGACAGTTGCTCATGTTCTATACCGCGTATGATTCTGATTTCAACGAGACTCGACAGACCTTTTCGCTCGCTGAACTTCAAGTACTCGTGACAAAACGCGTGTGTATCAGGCAGATCGTTGAGCGCGCCGCCCAGGCCAGAGAGGCCAACGGAGATGGCAACGCGCAGCACGCTGAAAGTCAGTCCACCCCGAATGGAGATGTGGTCGAACGCCAGAAGTCGTGGTTGAAAGCGAAAGGAACGCTCGAATCTGCGAACAACAGGCTTCGAGAGCGTGGGCTTGCCGAGAGTCGCCAGTGCGGGACTGGTTACTGGGAAGTGAAGATAAATCTCGTCGGTTGGGACCTCGGAAGCAAGTATCTTTCCTTCTGGGCTCGTAACTGCTTATGGTTTCGTGAATACAAGGACCATTGGATTTGGCTGATTGTCAGTTTCATCGGCGGTGTGCTCGGTGCGCTAGTCGTGAAGTGGTTGTCGAGTTGACCTTCGATGGAAAAGGCAGGTATACTCTCGGGCGTGATGTACAGGTACGGAAGGTTTGGTTGGCAGTCGTTTTGTTGGGATGGCAATGTTAAGTGCGCAAGAGAAACAATCGCTGACGGAGCAGTTGATCGCGTCGCTTGCAGAAGAGCGTGAGGTCCGTCGGATTGTGATTTTCGGTTCGTTCCTGCATCTTGACGATCCGCATGATCTGGACGTGGCCGTCTTCCAGGACAGCGATGAGGAATATCTGCCGCTGGCACTGAAGTATCGCAAGAAGACACGCGCCATTGCCCGCGTCATACCGCTGGACATTATCCCGCTAAAGGCCGGTGTAAAGGACGGGCTGTTCCTCGATGAGATCGAGCAGGGCGAGGTCGTCTATGAAAGATGAGACGAAGAGATGGCTCGACTACGCACAGGAGAATCTGGCCTCGGCGAAAATCCTGCTGGACAACCAACTGTACAATCCATGCTTGCAGAACGTCCAGCAAGCCGTCGAGAAGATGCTCAAGGCTCTTTTGGTGGAGTCGGGCGCCAAAGTAAAGAAGACACATAGCATAAATGAGCTTGGCACCTTGCTTTCGCAGATGAAGCTCGATATCCCGATGACGCTCGACGAGATGGATCTGCTGGATTCGATATACTTGCCCTCAAAGTATCCGCTGGGCAGCGTGCTGGCGGATTTTGAGCCCGATCAGATCGTATGCAGGCAGTGCATCAGCATCGGCGAGCGAGTGGAAGCCTTTGTGGCAGGTTCGCTTGGCGATGACATTTAGGAACGATTTTTGACTCCGGGAGTGCTGAGATGGTCCTTCAAGTTGGCACAGTTTTCAAACGACAGATTGGTCTGTGGCTGGGGTTGCTTATGCTGTTGTCCCTTTCTGGTTGTGGCACGACGCGTCAGTTGCAGGCGGACGGCTTGCCGGGCGAGGAGTATCTGGTCGGCGGGGGTCTGATGATCGACTGGGAGGCGCCCGCCGACGGGACCGCTTATCTCGTGGAGAAAGAGACGGGCAAGATCATCGAGACCCGCTCGCTGAAGGAGGGCGACTCGTACAGTTTCTCCGTCTCTTCCGGCACTCAGGCGAAGGAGTTCGAGGACGTGCTCGGGATCGACTTCTCCCAGGCGCGGTTCCTGCTCTACTTCAAGCCCGCCGCACGGAAAGAGTGAACTGCAACGAAAGGACGCCTCTCCCATGCTCGACACGAGCGTGGGAATTCTGGCTCTAAACGCCTGACCGTTCTTTTGGCATGCAGGAAATTATGTTTGAAGACACGACACCCGAAGCGCTGGCCAAGCAGTTCGAAATCTGGCGTCAAATTGATCCGGCAGATAAGGCGGCTATGACATTCGAGTTGAGCGACAATCTGCGCTGCCTGGTCGAGGCCGGCGTTCGACATCGGCACCCGCAGTGGGATGACCGGATCGTGAAGCGCGAGGTCGTTCGCCTGATGATCGGCGACGAACTGTTCCAACGCGCGTACGGGAAAGACCGGGTTTAGCCATGACTTCCCAGCGAGAGTCTCTTGACCGTGTCATCAGGCTTTTGGACGAGGCCGAAATACCGTACATGGTTGCAGGCTCGGTGAGCAGCGGTGTGCACGGAAGGCCCCGGGCGACGGAGGATGCGGATATCGTGATCGACCCCACGGAGGAACAAATCAAACGCCTCCTCGTTTTGCTGGAACAGGGCTATTATGTCAGTGAGGCCGCCGCTCTGGATGCGTTTCGACACCGCACGATGTTCAATGTCGTTGATCTGGGGGGAGGCTGGAAGGTGGATCTCATCATTCGTAAAGAGAGGCCCTTCAGTCTGCAGGAGTTCCAACGGCGTCAGCGGCTTGAGAAGATGGGCTGGCGCATGTGGGTTGTTTCGCCGGAAGACGCGATTCTCAGCAAGCTCGAGTGGATCAAAGGCCGCGAGTCGGACGTGCAGTATTCAGATGCACTTGGAGTCGTCATTGCTCAGTGGCGAAATCTGGATCTGGCGTACCTTCGGCGGTGGGCGGTTGAACTTGAAATCGAAGACCTGCTGGCTCGTCTCCTTAAGGACGCCAGAAAGTGGGTGGAATGGAAACACTGATCTCGGAGGTACTGGTTGGAAATGGGTGTGGGCGGCAAGTTTATCGTACTGGACGGGCCGGATGGGTGCGGCAAGACGACGCAGACGCGGATGCTGGCTGAATGGCTGCAAGGGCAAGGCGTTCGCACCGCGACCTTTCGCGACCCGGGGGCGACCGTGATCGGGGAGAAGATTCGCGAGATCCTGCTCAGTCGGGCCCATGAGGCGATGACGACGCCGACGGAGGTGCTGCTCTACATGGCCGCCCGGTCGCAGTTGTGGGCCGAGAGCATCGGTCCGGCCTTGCAGGACGGCGTGTGCGTGGTGCTGGACCGCTGGCTTTCGAGCACGTGTGCCTACCAGGGCTTCGCCGGCGCCTTCGGCATGGACAAGGTGATCGCGGTGGCGCAGGGGTGCCTCGAGCGGGTCTGGCCCGACCTGACCGTCGTGCTCGACGTCGATTCGGAGGCAGCGGCCCCGCGTCTCAAACACGAACTCGACCGGATGGAGCAGAAAGGCGACGGCTACCACGCGCGCGTCCGCGAGGGATTTCTCGCGCTCGCCGAAAGCCGCGAGAACTTTGCGGTCGTCGATGCCCGGGACGACATCGAGACCGTGCACGAGGCAGTCGTGGGAGTCGTGCAAGAGCGGCTCAAGGATCTCGTGTGACAACCGGAGGCGATGGCCGGCGGGAAACGGTTTTGACTCGGGGGCGTTCTTAAGATAGTCTGGTGCCATGTCACTGAAGGAGATTTTTTGCCAGGACCGGGCGATCGGCGTCCTTCAACGGGCGCTGGCGGCGGACCGGCCGGCCCACGCGTACATTTTTGCCGGGCCGGACGGCGTCGGCAAGTATGCGACCGCCCGCGCCTGGGCCAGGCTGCTGCTTTGCGAGAAGCCGCATGTCGAGAAACGCGACGGCAGCTCTTTTGCCGACAGTTGCGGCGCGTGCCCGTCCTGCGCCCTGCTGGATGGCGATTCCCACCCGGATTACCTCCACGTCTACAAGGAACTGCTCGAATTCACCCAGGAAGGCAAAGGCCGTAAGACGCCTGTGGATTTGTCGATCCACGTGATCCGTGAGTTCCTCATCGAGAAGGTGGCCGGCCGGCCCACGCACTCGTCTCGAAAGGTCTTCGTCGTCAGTGAGGCCGAGAAGCTCAATGCCGAGTCGCAGAACGCTTTGCTCAAGGTGCTGGAGGAGCCGCCGTCGTATTGTACGATCATCCTGCTGTGCACCCGGCTGGAGCAGCTTCTGCCCACGACCAAATCGCGCTGTCAGATCGTTCGTTTCGGCCCTGTCGATGATGAGCGCATCATATCGGCGCTGACGGAGGTGGGCCTGGGACCCGCGCAGGCCTGTTTCTTCGGCCGGCTGGCCCAGGGCAGCCTGGGTCTGGCCTGCCAGTGGGGCCGGCTCGAACTCAAAGGGGCGGGCCTCGTCGAGTGCAAACGCAAGATCGTGGCGGCCCTGGCGGAGCTGGAGCTGGCCGAGACGCTGAGTCTGGCGGACCATCTGCTGGCCGACGCCCGGCAAATCGGCTCGAGCTGGGCCGACCTGGACCGGAAGGTCAGCAAAAAGGACATCACCCGCCGGGCGCAAAAAACCATCATCCAGATCATCATCTCGGTGTTTCACGACGTCATGATGCACGAGACGCTTCCGGAGCGGCCTCTGATCCACGCCGATCAGGAGGTCCTGATTGCTCGGATGGCCCGCCGGTACGATCCCGAAAACGCCGCCCAGGGCATTCAGGGTGGCGCCGAGGCGCTGCGCTGGATCGAGGCCAGCGTCAACGAGCGGCTTATTTTCGAGCGGCTGTTGTTGCGCCTGGTCCCTTCTGCTATAATGCGCCGATAGTGTCAGCATTGGGTGGACTTGTCTTGAGAGGGAGGTTCGCCGCGCGCCAGAGAGCCGGCGGGCATCCTTGAGGATAACGAAAGTGCCGGATACGACAACGAAAACCAAGCCGGCCAAGGCGAAGAAGTATATGCTCGTTCGCTACGGCCGCATGAAGAATCTCGGTCTGTTCGAACATAACGAGGGACACGTGCCGAAAACGCCGTCGCGCGTCGTGGTGAAAACGGACAAGGGGCTCGAACTGGGCTTCGTAGTGGGGAACCTCACCTCGTATCGTGACGGGCGATACCGTCTCACCGACGAGCAGGTCTGCGGTTATTTTGCCAACAGCGAGATCAATTTCCCCAACGGTCCCGTCGGCAAGGTCCTTCGCTTCGCCAGCGACGACGACGTCAGCGAGGAGCAACATCTGCAGAAGATCGCCGAGGAAGAGATCGCCTGCTGCGCCCGCTTCGCCAAAGAGCTGGGCCTCAAAATGAAGATCGTCGACGCCGAGCACATCTTCGGCGGGGAACGGATTATTTTCTATTTCATGGCCGACGGCCGGGTGGATTTTCGCGAGCTCGTTCGCAAGCTCGCCCAGGAGTATCAGACGCGTATCGAAATGCGCCAGATCGGCTCTCGCGACGAGGCCAAGCTGCTCGGCGACGTGGAAAGCTGCGGCCAGGTCTGCTGCTGCATCCGTTTTCTCCAGCTCCTCAAGCCCGTGAACATGCGCATGGCCAAGATGCAGAAGGCCACGCTGGACCCGTCCAAGATCAGCGGGTATTGTGGCCGGCTCAAGTGTTGTCTGCGCTACGAGGACCAGAACTATACCGAGCTCAAGAAGAAGCTGCCCAAGCGAAACACCTGGGTCCAGACGCAGCAGGGCGCCGGCAAGGTGATCGATACGCAAATCCTCACGCAGCTCGTGGTCGTCGAGCACGAGAACGGCGACCGGGTCGCCTTCCCGCTCGAGGAAATCACCATTCTGCCCGGTCCGCCGGTCCGCAAGGAACCGCCCGAAGGACAAGAAAAACGCAACGGCAGGGGCAGGGGCAGAGAAAAAGAAACAGAGAAGGGGAAAGAGAAGGCCAGGGGGCCGCGCAGAGACAAGACGTCCGGGCCCCGCGGCCGGCGCCGGGGCGGCAACCGCAGAAAGAAGGATACGTAAGGGAGGAACATGCCCAGAAGAATCGTCGTCACCTCCGCTTTGCCCTACGCCAACGGGCCCATCCACCTCGGCCACCTCGTCGAGTATCTCCAGACCGACATCTGGGTCCGCTACCAGAAGGCCTGCGGCAACGAGTGTCTTTATTTTTGCGCCGATGACACGCACGGCACGCCGATCATGATCAGCGCCCGCAACGCCGGGGTGACGCCCGAGCAGCTCATCGAGGGCGTGCACAAGGAACATAAGGCCGATTTCGACCGCTTCCATATCGAGTTCGACAACTACTACACGACGCACTCGCCGGAGAACCGGGCGCTGAGCGAGCTGATCTACACCCGGTTGCGCGACGCCGGCTCGATCGCAAAGCGTCCCGTCGAGCAGACCTACTGCGAAAGCTGCCGGATGACGCTGCCGGATCGCTACGTCCGCGGCACCTGCCCCCGCTGCGGCGCCGAAGATCAGTACGGCGATTCCTGTGAGGTCTGCAGCGCGACCTATCAGCCCAAGGATCTGATCGAGCCTCGCTGCGCCAACTGCGGAGCGACCCCCGTTCTGCAGAACTCCGAGCACTACTTTTTCAAGCTGGCCGACTACGAGCAGCCGCTCCGCGAGCTCATCGCTTCCGGACACACCCAGAAGTCCGTCGCCAACAAGCTCGCCGAGTGGTTCGACGCCGGCCTCAAAGACTGGGACATCTCGCGCGACGGGCCCTACTTCGGCTTCAACATCCCCGGCGAGGAGAACAAGTACTTCTACGTCTGGCTCGACGCCCCCATCGGCTACATGGCCTCGGCCCGC
This sequence comes from uncultured Pirellulales bacterium, assembly GCA_964415045.1. Classification (GTDB taxonomy): domain Bacteria; phylum Planctomycetota; class Phycisphaerae; order Sedimentisphaerales; family Anaerobacaceae; genus CAYPZL01. Next base: position 9,950 of record CAYPZL010000110.1, read on the forward strand.
AACTACTGCCAGCGCAACGGCCTCGACTTCGACGAGCTGTGGAACAGCCCCGACAACGAGCTCTACCACTTCATCGGCAAGGACATCATGTACTTCCACGCCCTGTTCTGGCCGGCCATGCTCATGGGCGCGGGCTTCAAGACCGCCAACAAACTCTTCGTCCACGGCTTCCTCACCATCAACGGCGAGAAGATGAGCAAGTCGCGCGGCACCTTCATCCGGGCCAGCACCTTCGCGAGCCACCTCGACCCCGAGTACCTGCGCTACTACTACGCGAGCAAGCTCAGTGACACCGTCGAGGACATCGACCTGGGCATCGAGGACTTCATCAACAAGATCAACGCCGATCTGGTCGGCAAGTACGCCAACCTGGCTTCGCGCTCGGGCCCGATGCTGACGAAGAAGCTGGACGGCCGGCTCGGCACGCTCGACGCCGAAGGCCGGCAGCTCGTCGAGACGCTGGCCGCCGCCCGCGACCGCCTCGGCGCCGCCTACGAGGAGCTGCGCTACGCCGCGGCCGTCCGCGCCATCAGCGCCCTGGCCGACGAGGCCAACCGCTACGTCGAGCAGAAGCAGCCCTGGGCCACGATCAAGACCGACCCCGAGGGCACCCGTGCCACCCTGACGGCCACCCTGAACGCCGTTCGGATTCTGACGATCTATCTCAAGCCGATCCTGCCGAAGTTCGCCGAAAAGGTCGAGAGATTCCTGAACGTGGGCGAGCTGCATTTCGCCGACGTCGGCAGCGCTCTGGAAAACCACACCATCAACAAGTTCGAACGATTGTTCGAGAGAATGGATGAGGAACAGGTAACTGCTATGATTGAAGAAAGCAAGGAAGGCCAGGCCGCCCCGCAGCCCGAGCCCGCGACTGAGCCCGCTGAAGCCACTGGCGAATCCACCGAAGCCGCTACGCCGGAGTTCAAGCCGGAATGCACCATCGACGATTTCGCCAGGATCGACCTGCGCATCGCCAAGGTCGTCACCGCCGAGCGCGTCGAGGGCGCCGACCGCCTGCTGCGCTTCGTTCTGGATGTGGGCGGCGTCGAGAGGAACGTCATGGCCGGCATCGCCACCGCCTATCAGCCCGAAGACCTCGTCGGCAGGCTCGTCGTCTACGTCGCCAACCTCAAGCCGCGGAAGATGCGCTTCGGCCTCTCCGAGGGAATGATCCTCGCCTCCGGCACCGGCGGAACCGATATCCACTTGCTCGGAGTCGACGAAGGAGCCACCCCCGGCCAGGAAATCCACTAAGGACAGATCAAAAGGCAAAAGGCAAATAGCAAAATTATGGAAGCCACAGGGATACATCAAAATGTAAAAAGCAAATAGCAAAAATAAGGAAGTCATGCCCGCGACGCGGGCATTCCGCAATTTTGATTTTTGCTTTTTGATCTTTGATTTTGCGGTGCGGCGATTCCGAAATTTTGATTTTTGCTTTTTGATCTTTGATTTTGCCATGGGGCATTCCGCCATTTTGATTTTTGCTCTTTGATTCTTGATTTGTTCAAAGAGAGGTGGAGATGAAAAAGACACTCGACGAGATCGCCAGAGAGGACGGGCGCTACCGCTTGGCCGCCTATAAGTTCGTCTATGAGGGGCTCGGCTTCACCGTCCGCACCGTCACCGACGAGCCGCGTCACGTCAGCGGCCAGACCCTCTGCGAGGGACTCCGCCAGATGGCCCTCGAAAAGTACGGCCGGCTCGCCATGCTCGTACTCAACTCCTGGGGACTCCAAACCACCCGAGACTTCGGAGAAATCGTCTACACCCTCATCGAAAACGAATGGATGAGCGCCCAACCCAACGACTCCATCGATGACTTCAACAACGTCTACGACTTCAAAACCACACTAAAAGACCAATTCGAATTCTAAACCACACCCCGAACACGCCGCGTCCCTCGCCGGCGGCGCCCTGACCGCCACTCTTCCGAGCGCGATCACAGGGGCTCGCCCATGTAGAGGCTGCTGCGCGAGCACTCGGGGCAGCGCAGGGTGGGCCGACGCATCTCTCGGCGCGATCGCCAGGAGCAGGCGTTCTGGGCCCTTGATGAGCGCCAGTTGCGCCTGCCCTTCGCGGAGCAGCGCAGGGCGTGACGGTTGCGTTCCGTTGCTCCGTCGCTTGTCATACGACGCTTGTCATCCTGAGCGGAGGACAAGGATCCCGCCATCGTACGTTCCTCCGGTGCGATGCCGACTTCTCCTTCCCGTCCCGGATGCTTCACTTCGTTCAGCATGACAACCCCCTCGCTTTTCCCGCAGAAAAGTTCGTATCGTACGCCGCTGAGGTTTGATTTTCGATCTTTCGTTTTCTCTGGTATGATGAGGGTAGGGGTGGGGGAGAACAGAATTTGCTGGTTGGGCGTATGGATTGGTGAACGTGGAGCGCCTCGGGAAAATCAAAATGTAAAAAGCAAATAGCAAAAATAAGGAAGTCATGCCCGCGACGCGGG
>CAYPZL010000110.1:12504-18928 GCA_964415045.1 uncultured Pirellulales bacterium
CATTCCGCAATTTTGATTTTTGCTTTTTGATCTTTGCTTTGTCTTTGGGAGATTGGCAGTGACGACGGCTCAGGTTGATTCCGGCGTGCCGGGACAGGTTAACGCGCTGAAGGACAATCTCCAGCGGGTCATCTATGGCAAGAGCGACTGCCTCGACGTGCTGGTGGTGGCTCTTTTGGCGGGCGGGTCGGTGCTGATCGAGGACGTTCCCGGCGTCGGCAAAACCACGTTGGCAAAGGCTTTAGCGCAGAGCCTGGACGCTCAGTTCCGTCGGATTCAGTTCACGCCGGACCTGCTGCCGGCCGACATCCTCGGCTCGTCGATCTACAACCCCGTCAGCGGCGACTTCCGCTTCGATCCCGGCCCGATCTTCTGCAACATCCTGTTAGCCGACGAGATCAACCGCGCCTCGCCACGGACGCAGTCGGCGTTGCTGGAGGCCATGAACGAGCACCAGGCCACCATCGAGGGGCAGCGTCGGGCGCTGCCGCAGCCGTTCATGGTCATCGCCACCGAGAACCCGATCGAGTGCCACGGGACGTATCCGCTGCCCGAGGCCCAGTTGGACCGGTTCTTAGTGCGTTTGGCCATCGGCTACCCGGCCGCGGACGTCGAGGTCGATATCGTCAAGTCGCACGCCCAGGCCGAGCCCGTCAACGGCATCGAGGCAGTCCTGACGCTCGATCAGGTCCGCCAGATTCAGCAGGGGGTCACGCGGGTGCACATCGACGAGAGCGTGCTGGCCTACATCGTCGAGATCGTCCACGCCACGCGGCACGACAACCGCCTGCAGCTCGGCGTCAGCACGCGCGGGACGCTGATGCTCTCGCGGGCGGCCCAGGCCCGGGCGTATTTCGAGAAGCGCGATTACGTGATCCCCGACGACGTGCTGTGGCTGGTTCCGCATGTGCTGCCGCACCGGGTGATCCTGACGTCGAAGACGCGCTACGGCGGCGCGACGGCCAAACAGATCATCGCCGAGATCGTCGGCCGCATCAAAGTTCCCGTGTGACAGGGCGCCAGAACGATGGCGACTACCCGCGTGAGATGTCGTTTGGGTATGACCGAGGCCGGCAGGGTGGTCCTGCGGGGCGCCGGCTTCGTCATGTTGGCGGCGCTGATCGTGCCTGCCTTCGGCGTGCTGTCGGCCTTGGTTTCGGTGCTGGGTGTGGCCTTCGTGGTGGGGTATCTGCTGCGGCCCAAGATCGAAGTGGGTCCCGGCGCGCCGGGACTGCCCGAGCACGTCGTGGCCGGACAGACGGCGCAACTGAGATACGTCCTGCGCAACGTCGCTCGGGTGCCGGTGTACGATCTGCGCGTCCGCTTCCAGGCGCTGCCGGCGTCGATCGCGCAGGTGGGCGAGGGGCACACGGTGACGCGGCTGGCGCCGGGCGAGACGGCGGAGGTGACGGTCACGATCCGGCCCGCCCGCCGGGGCTACTACCGCATCCAGCCGCCCTTGTGCGAGTCGGGCTTCCCTTTCAACCTGTTCCGCTTCGGGTCGAACCAGGGCGGCGCCGAGACACTCGTGGTTCTGCCGGCGTTCTCGCGGCTGCAGATCCCGGCGCCGGCGGCGAGCCGTCACGTTCACGCCAGCGGGGTGCGGCTGGCCGGCCGCATGGGGATCGCTCCGGAATACATGGGCAACCGCCCGTTTCTTCCCGGTGACTCGCCGCGGCGGATCGACGCCCGCGCCTGGGCGCGCCTGTCGGTGCCGGCCACCAAGGAATACGACGACGATATCGACAACTACGGCGCGCTGATCCTGGACACGCGCGTGCCGCCGGCGCGGCTGCGAGCGGGTCCGTTCGAGGTCGAAGAACTGGAGGCGGCCGTCAGTTTGTGCGCCTCGGTGGCGTTCACGATACACAACGACTGTCTGATCGATTTTTTTCTGGCCGGGTCGAATCTGCACGATTTCGCGGGTCGGCCCCGCACCACGCGCCTCGGCAAGATTCACGAGTTGCTGGCGGGCATGGAGCCGGCGCCGGAGTACTCGCTCGATCGGCTCGGACCCGACCTGGCGGAGCGGTTCTATGAAATATCCCGGGCATTCTTCATTTTGTTGCGCTGGGACGAAACGTATCGACCGCTGTTGCGGGAGGCCGACCGGGCCGGGTGTCGCAGCACGGTTTTGATTGTCAACGGCGCGAAGGCGCCTCCCGTGGATGAAGAGGCGAGCCGGTGGGCCGAGCATGTCCGGTTCCTGGCGGCCGATGAAATACTGACGCAACGGGTAGAGGGCGTATGAAGTCGCACAAGACCATCGCAACGGTCATGATCGTGGCCGGCTCGGTGCTGGTGGGCTGGGCCTCGCGGGACATTGCCTTCCCCGCGATCCTGTGCATGTTGGGCCTGCTGGGTTTGCAGCGGCGGTTGACATGGGAGCTGCGGCCGGAGCGGCGCGTCATTGCATCGCTGCTCCTGCTGCTGCTGGCGATGCTGTTCGCCGTTCACTATCGTTACATCGGCAGTCGCGTCCCGACGGAGGACGCCGCGCTGGTTGCCTGGCAGACGATCGCCCGCTATTTTCTCGCTTCGATGATCCTGGTTTTGTTCCTGGGCTCTCCCAACCGGCTTCCGCTTTCGCTGGGTCTGTTTCACCTGGCCGCCGTGCTGGCGGCCGCACAGGCGCTGTTGCTGGACGACAGGTACATGGCCTTTCGGCTGGCGGAGGTGTTCGCCGTGGTGATGTTGGTGCTGTATGCGGCTACGGCACGCGGTGCTGCGGACAAGCTCGTTCCGCGCCGCGCCGGGCGCGTCTCGTATGGTTTCGCCTCGGCCCTGGTGCTGGTCTTTGCCGCCAACTGCGGCTGGATCGTCGGCTCGGTGCTCTACCGGAACGTGGAGATCCTCGATTACCTGCCCCGCTGGCCTTGGCGGGCCAACTCCGGCCTGGATGGCTCGTTGCAGACGATGGCCCGAGTGGGGTTCTCCGATTCGGGCCGGCTCTCCAGCGTCTTGCAGATCAAGGGAGAGCAGGATACGACTCCGGTGCTGAGCATCGCGTGCGAGCGGAGTCCGGGCTACCTGCGGGCGCGGGCGTTTGAGAAGTACCGCCATTCCACGTGGACGGATCTGTCCCACCGCGACGATGTTCCTTCCACGCGCAACTCGCCGTTCGGTATGCGTTTTGTGGGGCGAAGCAATGTCTTTCGTCTCGGCAGCGCGGACGTCTCAGAGTTCGAGATCATGACGGTGCGTCACGAAGCGGCGATCACCAACCTCATCTTTACGCCGCTGGGGACGTGTTACCTTGAGGCGCCGTTCGATTTCGTGATGCGCGATGACGACGACATTGTCTACCCGCCCAACGTGCGGAACAGTCTGGTCTACCGGGTTGCTTTCGGCGGGGCGGCTCGTCGCCGTCCGGGGATCATGCAGCGCTACCGCCTGCTGGAGATTCCCCCCCAGCTCGATCCGCGCGTCAAGCAGTTGGCGGAGAGGGTCTTCGCCGGATGCAATACCACGGCCGAGAAGATCGACGCCGTGGTCCGGCATTTCCACAGCAACTACAGTTACCTATTAGGACTGGAGGTTCCGGACGGGTGGGACAACCTGGATTACTTCCTGTTAGAGGCGTCTACGGGATACTGCGAGTACTTTGCTTCCGGCGCCGCAATCCTGCTGCGCTTGGCCGGCATACCCTCACGCTATGTCACCGGGTTTCTGGTGACCGCCAAGGATGACGAGGGCGATTTGTGGGTCGCGCGGAACATGGATGCCCACGCCTGGGCCGAGGCGTGGGACTCGGATCGCGGGCAATGGACGATTGTCGAAGCTACGACGCAGGAAGCGCTGGCGGCCGGCGCGACGGACGAGGACATGGGCCGGGGCGCGGGGTCCACGTATCTATTCCTGCGTCAGCTTCTGGAATCGCTGCACTCATATGGTCTCCTGGGCCCGCTTACGTGGCTGTTCTCGTCGTACCGGCTGATCGGCGTGGCGGTGATCCTCTCGATGTTCTCGGTCGGTCTGGTGTGGTGGGTCCTTCGGAGGCGGCGCCGCAGAGCCGCTGGTCGAATGCGCGGGGCGATGTCCGGTGCTGACTTTGCGGTGCTGCACAAGATGCTGATGCGGATGGACCGCAAGGTTCGGGCCGTCGGCCCCCGGCGCGAGCTCAGCGAGACGCTGCACGCCTTCTCGCGGCGGCTGCGCGGGCGGGAAGACCGCCGCGGGCTCTGGACGCGCGTCGCCGACTGGTACCGCGACTACGCCGACCTGCGTTACGGCCGCACCATCGCCGCCGAACGCATCCAGCACCTCCAACAACGAGCCCGGAGACTCCGCCATTTCCTGTAGGCTGCGTCGTCGCCATCAGAGAGCCAAAGACCGCCGCAGCCCTCGCCGTTCGGTTTGAGCGGTTGCACTTGGCTTGAGATTGGGTCTCGGCCCTCGGCGAGCGGCATTTGCCGCCGCTTGCAATTGTGGCGCCCGTCATGTATCCTCCAAACAGCAGGTAGAAGGGCCAGTTGGGCGTAACGGGTACAATGGTGAGAAAGTGAGAAATGATGTCGGCAAGCCCTCTCAAGAAGCCGGAACCGGTGACTCGGCAGCAGATCAGCGCGATGGTCGAGCGCATTGTCCATCGTTTCGCCCCGGAGAGGATCATTCTCTTCGGTTCATGTGCTCGTCGTGATGCCGATGCGGACAGCGATGTCGATCTTCTCATCGTTATGCCTGTAAAGGGCTCGTGCCGCAAGAAAGCGGTGGAAGTCGCTGTGGCCCTGCACGATTTTGCCGTCCCGAAGGATGTCATCATTGTCACGCCGGAAGAATTCGCATGGCGCAAGGACGTGGTGGGCACCATCGAGTGGCCGGCGTCGCGTGAGGGGGAGGTCTTGTATGCCCGAGCCTGATAAAATCGCGGCGGTCGTGCAGGGCTGGGTCACCAAGGCCGAGAACGATCTGAAAAACGCGACGCACACGCTCAAGTTAGGGCGCGAGTGTCCGACTGATACGGTCTGCTTTCACGCACAGCAGTGCGTGGAGAAGTATGTGAAGGCTTTTCTTGTGGCTACAGGGGTCGAGTTCCCCCGGACGCATGATGTTGAAATGCTCGTTACATTGATGCCGCAAAGCGCCCGGCCTAGTCTCACACTGGTAGAGCAAAGAACACTCACCAACTACGCCACGGCCCTTCGCTACCCCAGCCCTTACGAACCGGTCACACTGTCAGAAGCGAGGGAAGCAGTCAAGCTGGCCCGACGTGTACGTCGTGAGATACGACGGCTCCTGGAAGGGGAAGCGCTCTTCTGAGGCGCCCTTGGAAGATTCTGCCCAGATGCGATTTTGCGCGAGGGTCCTTAGCTTATGAGTTCGTCGAGGATTTTGGTGCAGGTGTCTTTGGGTTGGAGGCCGACGAGGCGGCGGACGGGCTCGCCGTCGACGAAGAACAGGACGGCAGGGATGGCCTGGATGCCGTAGCGGTTAGCCAGCTCGCGGGCGTGGTCGACCTTGACTTTGCACACCACGGCCCGATCCTGGTACTGGCTGGCCAGCTCGTCGATGGTCGGCGCGAGCCGGCGGCAGGGCGGGCACGAGTTCGAGTAGAAGTCCACCAGCACCGGCTGCTCCGCCTTGAGGACGTGGCGCTCGAAGTCGTTGGCGTTGTCGATGTGGAGGACCGCAGCTTCGCTGTCGCTCACGGGTCCGGTATCGCGTGTCGAGCGGACGGAGAAGGCGAAGACGCCCCCGAGCGTCGCACCGAAGAACGCCCCGCGCCACGGATTGGCGGTGAGCGGACACGCTCCCGTGGAGCACTTTCCGAAGTAACCCATCATGGCCCCGAGGGCGCCGCCGAAAAACAACCCTGCTGCCAACTGAATGAACATGACTTTTGTCATCGTATTGTCTCCCAATCTATCTTTCTCTTTGCGTCGGCGCCGTTTGCAGAGGGGCTTATAAAGCCGCCTCCAGCAACTCCAGCGCGTACGTCACTTTTTGCAGTTTCTCTTCGTCGAGCCGGCGGCGCAAGCGCTCTTCGCAGGCAGCCATGCGCTCGCTGATTCGCCGCCGGGTCCTTCGTCCTTTGGCCGTCAGCGAGACGAGAACGGCACGCCGGTCTTCCGCACTCGGCTTTGCTTTTACGTAGCCGTGGGTCACCAGCTTGTTCAGCACCCGGCTGCCGCGCGAGGGCGACAGCCCCATACCCGCGGCGAACGCGCAGCCGGAGATCTCCTGATCCTCGTCCAGAACGATCAAGCCGTTGAACTCGGCCTGCGACAACCCCAGCTCCTCCTGAATCTGCTCTTCGTTGCCCTGACATCGGTACTTGATGGCCAGAATCAGCTCGAAAAGGCGCTTGCCCATCTTCTTCTCCCGCGAGAGCGTCCAATAAATGCCATTGGCAATAATTGCTAATGGCAACTAATACCACAGCGCGACTTACTCACAATTCACCCGGTATACAGGACTTCAGTTT
>CAYPZL010000111.1:0-18795 GCA_964415045.1 uncultured Pirellulales bacterium
TCGATTTTCATTCCCACCCCCAAAATGACCCCAGAAAGTCAGTCAACTTGAGTATATCTCGTTCATGGAGATGCTGCCCGACGCCCTGGAGACGCTCGGCGAGGGCTGGGGGCTGCTGGTGTTCTTCGTCGGCATCGGCGTGATGGCCTTGATCGATCTGCTGGTCCCCGAGCAAGAGAACCCGCACAACTACGAGGATCTGGAGGAACCGACCGCCGCCCACGGAAGCCACAAGCTCATGCGCACGGGCCTGTTCACGGCGCTGGCCATCGCTGTCCACAACTTTCCAGAGGGGCTGGTGACCTTCGCGGCGGCCCTGAGTGACGTGAAACTCGGCGCGTTCATCGCCATCGCTATCGCGATTCACAACGTCCCGGAGGGGATCGCGGTGTCGGTCCCGATCTTCTACGCGACGAAGGACAAGAACAAGGCGTTCTTCTATTCGTTCCTCTCCGGCGTCTCCGAGCCGGCGGGCGCGCTTCTCGGCTATCTCGTGCTCATGCCTTTCCTGACACCGGCGGTGCTGGCCGGCACGCTCGCCTTCGTGGCGGGTGTCATGATCTACATCTCCCTCGACGAGCTGCTTCCCACCGCCCATCGCTACGGCCACGGCCACTTGGTCATCAGCGGTGTCGTCCTCGGCATGCTCATCATGGCGCTGAGTCTCCTGATGCTCTGAGCGGAAAAAGAAACGCCCTCACGGGAGCGAGGGCGATCGAGAGCATTGTTTCGCTTGTTTTTATTGGACTTTCGTGGCTATCCGTACTTGTATCCGCAGTTGTCGCAGAACTTGGCGTCGGGGTCGTTCAGCTCGCCGCAGGTCGGGCAGGGCTTGCTCTTTTCGAGCGGCTGGCCGCACCGGGAGCAGAATTTCGAGTCGGCCGGCACCAGTTCGTTGCACTTGTGACAGCGGACCTGCGTCGAGGAGGCGCCGCCCAGGCCGAAGCCGCCTTCGCTGAGGCCCTGACCGATGGCGCCGGCCATCGTTTTGACGCCGTCTTTGGTCCCCTCGGCCATGTAGTTGAACGTGTCCTTGGCCACCGGCGCGATCTCCTGGGCCTGGTAGCGAGCCACCTTGCCCAGGAAACCGAACGAGGTCATGGCGCCGCCGACGAACGTCAGCGGCATTCCCACAAACGCACACCAGAAGTACTTGGGCGAGCCGGAACCTCCGAATGCCATGAAGAAGCTGACCAGTCCGATCACGATGAGCACGAGGCCGATCCCGAGAAGGATCGGCCCGACCGTGCACAGGGTTTTCTGGATGCCCTTATGGCCCGGATCTATCTGTTTCTCACGCACGCGCGTGGTCCTCCCTGGTTGCGCCCGGCGTTTAGGCTGCCGAGGCCGGAGCCGGCGGGGCGGTCGAGTGTTTTATCACCGACGTGGCGGTCTTGATCACACCGGCGATGTCGGCCAGATCCGACGGAAGGATCATGGTGTTGTTGACCTTGGCGAGCTTGCCGAATTCATCGAGGTAATGCTCGGCGATACGGAGGTTGACAGCGTCGGAGCCGCCTTTCTCGTTGATCGCAATAGCGATCTGGCGAATCCCCTCGGCCGTCGCTTCGGCCACCCTGAGAATCTCCACCGCCCGGCCTTCCGCCTCGTTGATACGCTTTTGCTTCTCGCCCTCGGAGCGCGCGATCATCTCCTGGCGGTCGCCCTCGGCACGGTTGATCTTGGCCTGCCGGTCGCCCTCGGACTCGGCGATGGTGGCCCGCTTTTCGCGCTCGGCCCGCATCTGCTTCTCCATCGCGTCCTTGATGCTCTGAGGCGGCAGGATGTTCTTGACCTCGTAGCGCGTCACCTTCACCCCCCAGGGATCGGAGGCCTTGTCCACCGCTTCGACAATGACCGTGTTGATCTTCTCGCGCTCCTCGAATGTCTTGTCGAGATCGAGCTTGCCCATGACGCTACGCATCGTGGTCTGGGCCAGTTGGGTGGCGGCGAAGCGGTAGTTGTCGATGCCGTAGGAGGCTTTCTTCGGGTCCACCACCTGCATGTAGAGGATGCCGTCCACTTCGACCGCGATGTTGTCCTTGGTGATGCATTGCTGGGGAGGCACGTCCACCGCCTGCTCCTTCAACGTGTGGCGATAAGAGACGCGGTCGAGGAAGGGCGCCAGGATGTGGAATCCGGCGTCCAGGGTCTTGTGATACTTGCCCAGCCGCTCGATGATGTACGCCCTCTTCTGCGGGACGATCCGGACCGTCGTGATCAGGACGATCAGGGCGAAGGCCAGCAGACCCAAGAGAACGACGGTCAATACGGGATTATCGAATGCTGCCAACATGGTTATTCTCCTTTCTCCTATACGGGTTTGACCTTGAAGGTGATGTTCTTCTTTGCGACGACTTCAACGGCGGTTCCCTCCGCGATCTCCACGTCCGCTTCGGCGACCCAGTTGGTGCCGTGCAATTCGACCTTGCCGGCCAGCTTCGGAGTGATCGTCTGCGTCACGATGGCCCGCTCTCCGACGAACTCGCTGAGCTCCTCCCGCAGGTCCTGCTTGCTGCTCACGTGGCCGGTGAAAATGCCCTTGACCCAACTGCGTAGCAGAACCAGCAAGAGCATGGAGGAGATGATAAAGATCAGGAGCTGGACGTTGAGCGTGATGTCCGTGGCCAGGCAGCACACCGCCACGATCCAGGCGCCGACGCCGAAGAAGAAGACGATCAGCCCGGGAATCATGAACTCCGCCAGCAACAGAAGCAGACCGATCAGGAACCATATCAGTTCGGGCTTGAGAAACTCTTTGAGCCATTCCATCGGTTGTCCTTTCTCTTACATGCACGGACGCATTCGACCGGCGAATGCCGATAACCCACCTGTCACCTCACGTATTGCTCTGCTGCGATTCGTCCTTCCGATTCGCCAGCGGCTCGACCAGGACGGCGGTGCCGTAGACCAGGATCTCGGCGGCGCTGGCCATCACCTCGGACGTCGAGAATCTGACCCCCACGATGGCATTGGCGCCGACACGCTGCGCGTCTTCCACCATGCGATCCATGGCCTGCTCGCGTGCCTCGCCCATCAGCTTGGTGTAGTCGGTGATCTCCCCGCCCACGATGTTTCGCAGGACGGCCATGATGTCCCGCCCGATGTGCCGGGCCCGGATCGTATTGCCCCGCACCATGCCCAGATGCCGAACGATTCTCTTTTCACAGATCGTATCCGTCGTTGATAGAAGCATCGCCTTATCTCCTGACATCTTTGTAACGGTCCTTGCTCCAGAAGTAGATGCGCTCCCGGAGGATCGAGACGAACAGGATGGCCAGCCCCGCGATCAGGACGAGCAGCCCGATCTTCAGCAGCAGGCCCACCGCCGGATCGCGGACGAGATCCTCGATGGCTTTGAAGCCCGCGTAGATGGCCAGCAGAATGCCCGCCACCGAGAACAGGGTCCAGCCGATATTGCGTTCGATCCGATTGTAGACGCCGCCCCAGTATTGCTCCCACAAACGATCTTCCGGCTCGACGAGGGTTACACTGTCCGTGACTTGTTTGAGCCTGGCAAACTCCTTCATCTCCTGCGCGCAGACGGGACACGAAGCTAGGTGCTCTTCAAAGGCCTTCCGCTGCGGCTCATCCAGCTCGTCGTCCAGATAAGCCATCATCAGGTCCTTATGGTCTTGGCAGGTCATTGCGGCTGACCTCCTTTCTCACGGTCCAGTATTTCTTTGAGCCTCTTGCGGGCGTAATACAGGCGGCTTGTCACCGTTCCCCGGTTGCAGAAAAGCACTGTGGCCATCTCCTCATAGGACAGGTTGCGAAAATGTCTCAGGACAATGACTTCGCGATGTTTCTCGTCGAGCCGGCTGATGGCCTTCCAGACGCGGTCCTTGGCCTCGTTTCTCTCGGCCACCATCCCCGGGTCGAAACAATCTGCGACTGTGGGTTCGCCGGGTGTGCCGTCCGCGTCGTCCAGCGAGCCGGCCCGCCGGACCTTGCGCTTCCGCAAGTGGCTGAAACACAGGTTTCGCAGGATTTGATAGAACCACGGGAAAAATTTGCCCTTCTCCTTCAACTGGTCATAGTGACGATATGCCCGATAAAAAGCCTCTTGCGAAAGCTCCAGCGCATCCTCCCGGTTGCCGACCAGGCCCAGCGCGATAAAGTAGGCGTCCTTCATATGCTTCTTCACGATAATCTCGAAGGCCTCGCGCGGGCTCTGTCGCGAGCCTACCACGGCCACCGTATTGTCGTCGCACAAGCTGTTCAATTCCGATCACTCCGGACCCCCCCGGGCTAAAATCGATCACGGATTCAGCTTCTGGTTCTATAGACTTCCTATCCTGCCGATTTCTTCAAAGAATTCCAGCCCTTCTTGACGCCGGACCGTGGCGAAACGTGCGAAATGCGGTACTGTCGCCGCGTTGAGCGGGGCTTGGGATCATAGGTTCGTTGCTCCCGTTGCCATCGTCACGTTGCCGCCCGCGTTTCTCCGGGGGCCATCAGAAAATCCGCGACCTTGCGGATGTCCTCGGCGTTGGAGATCAGGAACATCTCGTCGCCTTCGTCGATCACCTGCTCGCCGCGGGGGATATTGAACTCTCCTTTGCTCTGGTTGTAGATCGCAATCACCACGCACTGCGAGGGAAAGGCCTTGTTGCCGGCGATTTCCTTGATGGTCCGGCCGGTGACGCGGGCACCCTTGGGTATGATGAGCATGAAGATGTTGGCCCGGCCCCCGCCGATGGTGGTGATCCGTCGGACCCGCGGGTCCTCGATCTCCATCAGCATCTGATTGACCATCAGGTCGGTGACGCGGACGATCCGGTTCACCCCGGCCACCCGGTAGGCGTTCTCGTAATTCGGATCGCGCATCCGCACGATGATGCGCGGAACTTCCAGGCTTTTGGCGAGGATCGCGCACGCCAGGTTGTCCGCATCGTCCGGCGTCGCCACGACCATCACATCGGCCTTCTCGACGCCGGCCTCTTTGAGGATATCGATCCGGGTGGCCTTGCCCGCCACCGCGACCACGCCGGTCTCGGCATAGAGCTTGTTGCAGACCTCCCGGTCCGTATCGATCATCACGACGTCGTGCTTCTTCTCCAGCAGACGCCGCACCAGGCGCCCTCCCACCATGCCGCCACCGGCCACTACGATGTACATATCGATTACCTCCAGGGCGAGGCCATCTGCCTCGGCACAAGTCTACCGCCAAACGCGGGGCGATAACAGCAGCAACACCGGTAGAATTTCCAATCTCCCGGCCAACATGCCGATGATGTAGGTGATCTTGACGACCGCGGGCATCTCCATCATGTCCGCCACGGAAATATAGCACGGGCCGATGTTGCCCAGTGCCGAGAACATGCCCGAAAACGACGCCAGCGTCCCCTGGCTCGAAAACAGCGCGGTGATGCCGCCGCCAATGACCAGAAGCGCCATCCAGGCGAAGAAAAGAGCCGCGACGCGATGAATTTCCGCGTCGGGAACGATCCGGTTGTCGATCACTAGGCCCGTCGAAGCCCGGCCCGAGACCTTCGCCTTGAAGAGCTCTCGCTGCATCAGGCGGCTCAACATGGCCACGCGCAGGACCTTGAATCCCCCGCTCGTGGAGCCGACGCAGCCCCCGATGACCATCATCACTAAGAAAAGCTGCCGCCCGACGGTTCCGAAGAACTCCGAGCCGATGTCCATCGTCCCGAAGCCGGTCGTCGTGAGAATCGCCATGACCTGGAAGATGCTGTAGCGAAACGTCCGTTCCAAGTCGCCGGCGTCGGGAAGTGTGCCTCTCTCGAACAGAGCCGCCAGTGCTCCGCTTTGCCGGAAGCGATCGATCATGACGATCAGGGTGAAGCCGGCGATCAGTCCCCACCAGGAGCGGATTTCGATATTGTCCCAGAGCGCCGTGAAGTCGCGCGTCAGGACGCGGTAGTGAATCAGAAAATTGATCCCGCCCAGCATCATGAAGAAGACCAGCGCGTACTCGATGAACCGGTAGTGGGCGTGGCCGTTGGCCCGGTAGAAGTCGATGCTCGCGTCATGGGGGGAAAAGCCCCCGGTCGAAAGCGCCGTCAGGGCGTGACAGACCGCGTCGAAGACGGGCATCTTCGCCAGGGCCAGCACGAGAACCGCCAGGAGCGTCAGGCCGACGTAGATCTGCCAGAGAATCTTGAGCGTGTTGAACAGCCCCGGCGCCGGGCGCGTCGCCGAGATCTTGTGGCTCTCGGCCCCGAAGATGTGATGGGCGCTGCTGGCGCGAAACGTCACGATCAGGAAAAACGACAGGATGCCCAGCCCGCCGAGCCACTGGGTCAACGCCCGCCAGAACAGAATGCTCGGGGCCATCCGGTCCAGGCCGGCAAAGACGGTGATTCCCGTGGTGGTAAAGCCACTCATCGCCTCGAAATAGGCGTCTAAATAGCTGCAGCCCAGGACCATCACCAGGGGCAGGGCCCCCACGGCCGAGCAGGCCAGCCAGCCGACCGCACAGGTTAGCATCGAGCCGACCGTGTCCAGCGCCTGGCAGGTGAAGACATTGCGCAGGACGAAGCCAAGGCACATCGAGACCGCCGCCGGCACGAGAAACGCGTTGACCGTGTCCCACCCGTCGCCGCGCCGGCCCCAATACACCAGCGCTACCACCAGCGGCAAAAGCAGCAGCGCACCGAGCACCTCGAGCAGGTGCCCCGTGAAGTGCAGAATGCAATTGAGCCGTTGAAACCTGTTTCTCATCCCTGATACCAGTGCGCGGGCCACCCCGCATGAGGTGCCGGTCATTACGAGATACGCGTGACGAGATGTGCGTCACGCATTTCGTTCGGTTTCCTGTTTTCTCGGCAATAAGACGCCGTTATCTCCATTACTTTGCGGGTTTTTTCGCCGAAACCGGCCCGACGAGCCCATTGGCGTCAAGTGCAGGATGGGTTCTCAACCCGCGCGTAACGACTACGAGATATGCTTCACGCGCTACGTTTTCCGCGTCCGGCGGCGTTTGGAGGAGCGTTTGCGGCGGGCTTTTTGCTGCCGGGCCGGGCGGGGCATGGCCGCGATGAGGTCGCGGGCGGGAGCTAGGTCGAGCTGTCCGGCCGCCGGATGCACGGCCACGATGCGGACGCGCAGGTTCTGCGCCAGTCGCAGCAGAGCGCCGGTGTGCCGGCCCACCAGGCACTGGCTTTGCTCGTCGAATTGCCAGCGATCCGGTCCCAGGGCCTCGCGGGGGATCAGGCCTTCCACGCCGTATTCGGGCAGATGCACCGCGGCGCCGTATCCCGTCAGATTCACGATCACCCCGTCGAATTCATCGCCCACCCGCCGGCGCAACAGGCCGAGCACGAGGATGGTCTTCGCTTCCTGCGTTGCTTCCTCGGCGGCCTCTTCGGTTTCGCACAGATGGCGGCCGATCTCCACCAGTTCGCCGAAGGCGTACTGACGACGGGCCCGGTCCACCTGCCCGGCCAGATACGCCTGCAACGCCCGGTGTACCATGAGGTCCGCATAGCGCCGAATGGGACTGGTGAAGTGACAGTACTTCGAGGCGGCCAGGGCGTAATGGCCGACGCTGGCCGGGGCGTACGCCGCCCGCTCCAGCGTGCGCAGGACCAGGAGGTGGACCGGCAGGCCGATCCGGGTGTCGCGCACCCGGTCCAGCAGGCCCTGCAAGTCCGCGCGATGGGGTCGTCGCGACACCGTCACGCCCAGCAGCCGCAGCGTTTGCGAGAGCTGCCGCAGCGCCTTGACGTCGGGCTCGGCATGAATGCGCCGCATGAAGGGAATGCACAGACGGTCCAGCAGCGTTGCGACCGCGACGTTGGCCTCGACCATGAACATCTCGATGATCGTGTGGGGATAGCTGGTGTCCGCGGCCTGCACGCCCGTGACCTGTTCGGACTCATCCATAACGACTTCGCATACGGGCATCTTCAGTTGCAGCATGCCCGCCTGGCGGCGCCGGCGCTCGATGCAGCGGGCCAGCGTCT
Source organism: uncultured Pirellulales bacterium (assembly GCA_964415045.1). GTDB lineage: Bacteria > Planctomycetota > Phycisphaerae > Sedimentisphaerales > Anaerobacaceae > CAYPZL01. The sequence goes on from CAYPZL010000111.1 coordinate 7,935, forward strand.
CCATGTCGCGCAGCAGGGCGACCACCTCCGGCGCCAGGCCGGCGGTGTCTCCCTTCAACGCCCGGTCGGCCTGCTGATACGTCAGGCGGGCGCGGGACTGGATGAGCGTATTGGCAATGCGAGTGGACTGAATCACGCCGTCCTTGCTGTACGTCAGGAACACGCTCTTGGCGTAGCGTCGCTGCCCCGGCTGCAAAGAGCACACGTCGTTGCTCAGCATCTCCGGCAGCATGGGCAGCGTCTTGCCGGGCAGATAGACGCTGTTGCCCCGGGCGCGGGCGGAGCGGTCCAGGGCCGAGTCGGCCGGGACGAAATGGCTGACGTCGGCGATGTGGACGCCGAGGACCCAGGAGCCCTCTTCGTCGCGGGTCAAACTGATGGCGTCGTCGAAATCCTGCGCGTCGGGCGGGTCGATGGTGACAATCAACGTGCCGGTGACGTCCTCGCGGTCTTGCGTGCGGCGCGGATTGAAATCGGCCCGCGCGTTGCAGGCTTGCACGAGGCTGGCCGAGTCGAAGGCTTCGGGAAGGTCGTGGCGCTGAATGACGGAGGCGATCTCGGCGTCGTGTCGCCCGGTGCGGCCCAGGACTTCGGTAATTACCCCGCTGGCCGGATGGGAGCTGCTCGGGTAGGAGCGAATCTGCACGACGACCTTGTCCCCGTGGCGAATCGTGCGGGTATCGACTCCTTCGATGACGATGGGTCGCGAAAAGTCGCCCCCGTCCGGCTGGACCAGCCAGCCGTCCCGCTCCTGGCGCACGGCCCCGACCACCAGGACGTGGGCCCGCTCTAAGACCTTGACAATCTTCCCGGTCAGGCGGTCCCGGCCCTGCCTTGACTTTTTGCGCACCACTTTCGCCACCACGCGGTCGCCGGTCATGGCGCTTCCCGTCGCCTTGGCGGGAATGAACAAATCGTCGTTCGCGTGGGACTGCTGGGGGGTGACGAAGCCGTACCCGCGGCCGTCGGCCCGGAAGAGCCCGGTGACCTCGTCCGACAGCACCGGCAGCCGGACGAGATTCCCCGGACCGACGATCACGCTGCCCTCGGTGCACAGGCAGTCCAGAGCCTCCTCGAAAACCGCTCTGAGCGGCCCGTGGATGCCAAGCTCCTGCTCCAGGTGGACGAGCTTGCGCGGCGCGCCGTCCTTTTGCAGCAGGTGAAGAATATGACTCTTCAGAGTTTCGCGCATCTCCGTATTATATCGTCAGCCCGGCGCGGTTGCAGGCCGCAAATGCCACACCTGCCGATGTCTGAAAAATGTTACCGGCCGGACCCCGGAAAACGTTACAATAGTCCGGTGGCGCGAATCGTGAAGCGTATCTCGTAACGACCGTCGCTTCACGCTTCACGCTTCACGAATGACGCTTCACGCAATGTCGGGAGGAGTCACATGTCCTTTGACGGGAAAGTGCTGTTGGTGACGCTGGCGTTGTCGGCGGCGTCGGTGTCGGGCCAGTCGAGTACGAATACGCCGCAGATCGGGTACCTGTATCCCGCCGGCGGCCAGGCCGGCAGCGTCATTCAAATCACCGCCGGCGGCCAGTTCCTCCGGGGCCCGACCGCCGTGCATGTCTCCGGCGCCGGGGTACGGGCCAAAGTCATCAAGTTTATCCGACCGCTTCGGAATCTGCAGAAGGAGCAGCGCGACCTGCTCCAGAAGCGTCTGAAGGAGGTGCGGGACAAGCGGCTGGCCGAACTATCCACCACGAGTCGCCGGCGTTCCACGTCCTCTCAGAGACGCGCGCCGGCAAAACGGGCGGCTAAGCCGAAGCCGGCGCAGAAAGACAGCGATGCCAAGACGGTGGAGGTGAAGCTGCCGGACCATCCATTGTTGCGCGACCTCGACAACAAGAGCCTCAGAGAGCTGGCACACATTACGAGCATTCTCTTCTTCCCGCGCAGCAAGCAGCAGACCAACCGCCAGCTTGCCGAAATGGTGCTGATCGAGGTGACGATCGATCCGGATGCCGAGCCCGGCGATCGCGAGCTTCGGATCGCAACCAACACCGGGCTGACCAATCCCGTGATTTTCCAGGTGGGGCTGCTGCCGGAAGTGCGCGAGCTGGAACCCAACGACGAGCAGGCGTATCCCGAGCTGCGCAATCTGCCGCAGGGGGTCCGGCCGCCCCGGACCAGGCCGCTCGATCTGCCCGTGTCGCTGAACGGACAGATCATGCCGGGCGACGTCGATCGTTTTCGCTTCCGCGCGCGGCAGGGACAGCGGCTCGTTATCACGGCGCACGCCCGGAGCCTGATCCCGTATCTGGCTGATGCCGTTCCCGGCTGGTTCCAGGCGACGCTGGCTCTCTATGACGCCACCGGCGCCGAAGTCGCCTTCGCCGACGATTACCGCTTCGATCCCGATCCCGTTCTGTTCTATGAGATTCCGCGCACCGGCGAATACGAGCTGGAGATTCGCGATTCCATCTATCGCGGGCGGGAGGATTTCGTCTACCGCATCGCCGTGAGCGAGCAGCCGTTCATCACACGGGCGTTCCCGTTAGGCGGGCGGGCGGGTGCGAAGACCGTCGCCACGGTCGCCGGCTGGAACCTGCCCGAGACCGAACTGCCGCTGGACACCGCCCCGGGCCGTGACTCCATCCGCCACACCGCTTACCGGGAGGGGAAACGGCTCTCCAATTCGATTGCGTACGCCGTCGATACGTTGGCCGAATGCGAGGAGGTCGAATCCAATAACGACATCGAAAGCGCCCAGCGGATCGAGCTGCCGAAGATCGTCAACGGTCGCATCGACGCCGCCGGCGACGTCGACGTGTTCCGCTTTCAAGCCCGCGCCGGCGACGAGGTGGTGGCCGAAGTGGCCGCCCGCCGGTTGAATTCTCCGCTCGATTCGCTCGTGCGGCTGACGGACGCCTCCGGCGCCGTGCTGCAATGGAACGACGATCACGTGTCCAAGGAGAGCTACCTGCACAAGGACGTCGTCGGCCTGGTCACGCACCACGCCGATTCGTATCTGAGAGCCGAGCTGCCGCGGGCCGGGACGTATTACGTGCACCTGGCCGATGCGCAGCAGCACGGCGGAGAGGCGTACGGTTATCGCCTTCGCGTCAGCGCCCCGCGTGGCGATTTCGCGCTGCGCGCGACGCCGTCCAGCCTCTTTATGCGTCCCGGCGCGATCGTTCCGATCTACGTGCATGCGCTGCGGCAGGACGGATTCGACGGCGCGATCGACGTGGCGCTGAAGAACGCCTCGGCCGGCTTTGTCCTTCACGGCGGGCGGATCCCCGCCGGCTGCGACCGCGTGCGCATGACGCTGGCCGCACCGCCCAAAGCCCCGGCCCGGCCGCTTGAGCTGCAACTGGAAGGTCGGGCCCGCATCGACGGACGCACGGTCCGCCGCCCGGTTGTTCCCGCCGACGACAGGATGCAGGCGTTCCTCTATCGCCATCTGGTGCCCGCGCAGCAGCTTCTGGTTTCGGTGCAGAAATCCAAATGGCGCGTGCCGCCCATCGAATTAGCCAGTGAGAGCCCCGTGCGCATTGTCGCCGGCGGCTCGGCCGAGGTGCGCATCAAGGCGCGCAGAGGAGCAGCCTTGAAAGAGATGTCGCTGGAACTGAGAGAGCCGCCTGCGGGAGTGACGCTTGCCGATGTCACCGTGCTGCCCGATGGGCTGGCGTTCCAACTGAAGGCCGACAAGGAGGCCGCCCCCGCGGGCCTCGCGGACAATCTGATCGTCGAGGCGTTCCGGGAGACCACGCCCAAGGCCCAGGAGGGCAAGCCCGCGCCGCAAAAGCGTCGCTACTCGATGGGCGTCCTGCCCGCCATCCCCATTGAAATCGTCGCGCGCTGAGCCTGGCCCCGCGACTATTCCGCACTTGCCCTCCGATTTTGCTCTGGCACGCGCCACGCTTTTGGGGGACAATAGACCCGTGTCAACGGAGAGCACAACGGTGGGGAGTGCCATGAGCGACGTCACACGCATATTGAACGCCATTGAACGGGGGGACGCGAAAGCGACAGACGAGCTTCTGCCACTGGTCTACGAAGAGCTACGGCTGCTGGCCGCCCAGAAGCTGTCGCGCGAGGCGCCCGGACAGACGCTCCAGGCCACAGCCCTGGTCCACGAGGCATATCTTCGCCTGGTCGGGTCCGACCATGAGAGCTGGGAGAACCGCCGGCACTTCTTCGGGTCCGCCGCCGAGGCGATGCGGCGGATTCTGGTCGATCATGCCCGCCGAAAAAAGAGCCGACGGCACGGCGGCGCCCACCACCGGGTCGAGCTCGATGGACTGGAGGCAACTGTGAGCGAACCGCCGGAGGATTTGCTCCGACTCGACGAGGCCCTCACGAAATTGGCCGAACAGGATCCCGACGTCGCCGAGCTGGTGAAGCTCCGCTATTTCGGCGGGCTCACCCTCGAGCAGGCGGCCGAAATCAAGGGTATCTCCCGCCGCACGGCCGGAAGGCACTGGAATTACGCCCGCCTCTGGCTCTACCGGGAGGTTACCCGCAAGAACGACGGGGTCGATTGACACCGTCGGCCTGACGGCCGGGCGGAACAAAGCAAAAATCAAACGGCAAAAATCAAAATTGTGGAATCCCGGCACGCCGGGATGACTTCCTTATTCTTGCATTTTGCTGTTTGCATTTTGATTTTTTCTGTCCCATTCGGGACCCGAATTTCGCATGTAGAGTAGAGGCCGATGTGTACGGAGTCATGCTGTGGGTGAAAGACCGAAGGACATCAAAGAGATCCTCGCCGATGCCGCGAGTAAGACCTCGGCTCAAGAACGTTCCGCCTATCTGGACGCCGTTTGCAGTCCTGATACGGCGCTGCGGAGCGAGGTCGAATCGCTGCTCCGGATGGAGCAGCAACTGGGCGACTTCCTCGAAGCCCCGCCGTTGCACGCTTCCATCGCCTGGGACGCCTCTCCGCTGAGCGAGGGTCCCGGGACGGTAATCGGGCGGTACAAGCTCCTGGAGAGGATCGGCGAGGGCGGGATGGCGGTCGTGTACATGGCCGAGCAGGAGCAGCCCATCCGCCGCAAGGTGGCCCTCAAGATCATCAAGCTGGGCATGGACACTAAGCAGGTGATCGCCCGTTTCGAGGCCGAGCGCCAGGCGCTGGCGATGATGGACCATCCGAATATCGCCAAGGTCCTCGACGCCGGCGCCACCGAGACGGGACGGCCGTACTTCGTCATGGAACTGGTCACCGGCGTCTCCATCACCGAATACTGCGACAAGAATAATCTAAGCACGAAGGACAGACTGGCGCTCTTCATCGAGGTCTGCGACGCCGTCCAGCATGCGCACCAGAAGGGGATCATTCACCGCGATATCAAGCCGTCCAACGTGATGGTCACACGGCGCGACGGCGCCCCGGTTCCCAAGGTCATCGACTTTGGCATCGCCAAGGCCACGAACCAGAAACTGACGGAAAAGACGCTCTTCACGCGCTACGCTCACATCGTTGGTACCCCGGCCTACATGAGCCCCGAGCAAGCTGAACTCAGCGACCTGGATATCGATACGCGCTCCGACATCTACTCCCTCGGCGTGCTGCTCTACGAATTGCTCACGGGAACCACGCCGTTTAGCGAGGAGGAATTGCGTGAAGCAGGCTACATCGAAATGCAGCGTGTAATCCGCGAAGAAGAGCCCATCAAGCCTTCTACCAAGCTCAGCACGCTCGGTGAGACCGTGACTGACATAGCAAAGCACCGCGGCTGTACTCCCGACCTCTTGAGGAAGGTGGTGCGGGGCGATCTCGACTGGATTGTGATGAAGTCGCTGGAGAAAGACCGGGCCCGACGCTACGATACGGCCAGTGCCGTGGCGACGGACATTCAGCACCATCTAGACCATGAGCCGGTCCTCGCTCGAGGTCCCAGCGCTGCCTATCGTCTGCAGAAATTCTCTCGCCGCCACCGGAATCTACTGGTTGCTGTGCTGGGACTGCTCATCCTGGTCGCCTTACTGGTGAGCACTCTCTCAACACGGCATGAGAATCGCATGCGGGTTGCAGAGGCCGAGTCCTTCAGGCTCTCGGAGGCTCGCAACGCCTATACCAGGGCAGACCTGGCGACAACTCTCAAGACTGTCGAACCCATTCTTCACAGTCGGCAGGTTGGATCTGAAGCACGGCTTCTATACGCCGGTATTCTCGTAGATGCTCATCGCTATGATGAAGCTGCGGCCGAGCTGGAGAAGCTCGTCAACGAACGCCCAGAGATAGCTGGAGCAGCCCATTCACTATGGACCAGAGTGCTTTGGGAGAGTGAACAGTTGGATACTGAAACACTCGACAAGATTGAGGAACATCGACAGAAAGCAGAAGAGCTGCTTCCAGAGACCGCCGAAGCGTATTTCCTACGAGCGATGACGGCGCTCACCATAAGTGAGAGGTTTGAGTTCCTGGATCAAGCCCTGAAGGCGGATCCGAGCCATTACGGGGCTTGCCGACTGCGAGCTCTGACATACTACGCCTCCAGGAGATATGAGAAGATGAGGGAGGATGCACGCGTTATGGTTGTGTTGCGGCCTCGGGATTCCCTGGGGTACTCTCTCCGCGCGACTGCGTTGACGAAACTGGGTCGGTACGAAGAGGCCATTGCTGATTACGACAGGGCTATTAGCTGCCCCTCCATAGAAGATCCACAGCGTGTCGAATTGTATGCCCAGCGTTGTGAGACTCTCATACGGACAAGCAACTACGAGGAAGCCATCGCCTATGGGAACAGATGTCTAATGGAGTTCCCCGACGAAACCGTCCTACATTTTCATGTCTCCTGCGCCCTGACGGCCTTGGGCCGTTACGAAGACGCAAGTGCTCTATTTGAACGAGTTGCCAAGCCAGATCCTGCATTGCGAAGCCGGTTTAGGGATTGGGCCATGAAGTATGTTTTCGACACCCTGGAAGCGGGTCGATCGTGGCATCCTCCGGATAGTGATCCCCGGGGGATCGCGTCTCTGGCAATGATCGAGGCCGAGAAGATCTACAATCATCTTTCGGCTCATGGGGCCATGCGACTCATCAGCGACGGCTTTGCTGCGGATTGGTCTCCAGACGGCAGGAAACTGGCTTTTAGTCTTGGGGTTCGTGGTACAAGCGGCTTGGCGACCTTTGATCTGACTTCCCGAGAAATGGACTTGCTGATCGTCCCCGGCAGGGATCCGAAATGGTCACCGGATGGCCGTCATATTGCGTTCGTTCGTGATCGTCCAGCTCTATCGCTTTCCAAGCTCACAAAAGCTGAACGTCGCTACAGGTACTCGTGGACTGAGTGGGTGGAAGAGGTGGAGGTCTGGGTGGTAAGAGAGGATGGAACAGAACCAAGACGCCTAGCCAGCGGCGGTGGGCCTTTCTGGAGCCAGGATTCAAAGCACGTTAACTACAGTTTCAAGGGAATCCTCCGCTCAAAATCTATCGAAGACAGCGAAACTCCAGCCCAAGAGATCCTCAAGGTGACCGGTTCCGAGCTGAATGTGTCTCCGGATGGTAATTACGTGGCTAATTCAAGAAACGGCTCCCTGGAGATTAGGGAGCGCATTTCGCGGGCGGTCGTCGCCCAGTGTGAAGTGCCCCCAAGGCTCTCTCGAGGATCGTGGGCTCCAAACGGTCGCCAGTTGACCTTGTTAGATCTCAACGATCCCGAGACCACAACTGGCCTCTGGATCTATGATCTGGACGTAATGCAGATCAGAAAAGTCCTCGCAGGTCCGATTGCGGGTGCTTCCTGGAGCCCGGGGGAAACGGCACTCGCCTTCTCTCTGGGGCCGCCGTTTTGCGAGATCTGGATAGCGAATCTTGATCCGAGTGTTTCAACCATCGATGCACTGGGGCCCGGGCGAACAAAGGAGGAATACTATCAAGACAACGTCGGTCATTACACCCAAGCCATCACTGCCGATCCTGAGGACGCAAAGAGCTACCTTCGCCGCGCCCGGTACCACCACTATTTGGACAACCAGGAGGACTACATCGCCGACATGAACAAGTATGTCGGTCTCCTCTATCCGAGGGGGGGAGCGAGCTCACCTGGCCTCAGGATTCGGGATCTTCTCAATCGTCTCTGGCGCAGCACTCCAAGCAATCTCGGGGCCAACGTCAACTCGCCCCGTGTCGACGGGACAGGGAGCACCGGGTGCTTGTCAGCCGATGGCCGGTCGCTCTACCTGGAGTCTTCTCGATCAGGCGGACACGACATCTGGATCACCACACGCGAAACCACCGCGGATCCCTGGAGTCCCCCTGTGAATCTTGGCTCACCGGTTAACACGGAATTTGTGGACGGAGTGCCGAGTCTCACTGCTGACGGCCTATCGCTCTTCTTCCACTCAGACCGTACCGGCGGATATGGAGAGTTTGACATATGGATGTCAAGACGAGAGAGGACAGATGACCCTTGGGGCCAGCCAGTAAATCTTGGCCCCCCTGTCAACTCGGCAGACTATGAATGGAGCCACTGTATCTCGCCGGACGGCCTTACCCTCTACTTCGGCTCCAACCGACCTGGAACCTATGGGAACTCGGACATCTGGGTGACGAGACGGACAAGTGCAGATGACGACTGGAGCGTGCCGGAGAATCTGGGACCTGTCGTCAATGGTCTCGGCGACGATTATGTGCCGACCCTTTCGCCTGATGGCTTGATGCTCTTCTATACCTGTGTTAGGCCCGGTGGGTATGGGGGTTGGGACATTTGGGTGACGGGGCGGGAAACAACGAACGGTCCCTGGGGAGAACCAGTAAATCTTGGGGTGCCCATCAACACGTCGCGTTGGGAAGAATTGGCAATCATCTCGCCCGACGATTCCACTTTCTACTTCAGCTCCACGCGACCCGATGGCTGCGGCGGGGAAGACATCTGGTACGTGCCGATTCTTCCCCCGCCGGGCGACTTGGAGGACGGTAATAAATCCGGGTCCGGCATGAGAGTGGATCGGGGCCCCGGATCGAAAGGGGGTGGCGCGTCCGAATAATGAATAGTACGACCAATATGAGGTGTGACGGATAGAAAAGCAGCCGGCGAGTAGTCACGCCACCAAGCAGATAACTCACCGGCCCAGCCCGACCCGGGCGGATGGTTTGCGCGCCCGGGGCAAGGTTCATCTCATGATACTGCAAACCATGAGGCACATCAAGATTGGAGGTACGTATCATGTGGCGGAACATGGAAGAAAACAGACATGGGACACGATTGAGCCATCTTACTTGGCTGTGGCGATCCCTCTTTTTGTTCTTGTGCCTGGCCTCTCCCGTCTCGGGCCAATACTACGCCTATGTCCCAAACATGGGACTTGACGACGAGGTGCAAGACGACCTATCGATTATTGACCTGGCCACCAATACCGTCGTTGCCACGGTGCCTGTGGGACACTACCCACAAGGGGTGGCCATCAATCCTGCTGGAACTGTCTGTTACGTTGCCAACACCGGCAACTCCTTCACGGTGATCGACATTCCCGCGTTTGCAGCAACGACGATTCCAGGGCCAGGCGGAATCGGCGCTACGGGGGTGGCGGTGCATCCAGATGGAACGCGGATTTACGTGACGAATCCGGAATGGTATGCGGGAGGCGCCAACAGCAAGGTGTGGGTCGTCGACCGGGCCGCCAACACCATCATCGAAGAAATCTCCTGCGGCCGAGGCACCTGTGGGATTGCAGTACACCCCGATGGGAACAAAGCTTATGTGACCAATACCAGCGATGGTACGATTGCTGTCTTTGATACAGAGACGCATGCCGTGTTGGATACGATCGTCCTGGAAACAGTCGATCCTCATGAGCAATGTTTCCCTGTTCCTATCATTGTTCATCCGGAGGGGACGTTTGTGTATGCAGCCAACCGGCAAGGACCAACCTTCTGGACGATCAACACAGCGACTCATGAGGTACTTGCGCTTCCCTTCGGGCACGAGCACGTCTGTATGGGGATACATCCTGACGGCACTGCAGTGTACTTGTCCGACTTCGACGACGGGAAGGGAACGACCGTCGATGTGATCGACACGAAGACGCTGGATCTGATCACGACCATTGGCGGCATGAACGGTCCCCTCGGTGTGGCCGTACATCCGGACGGAACACGTCTGTATGTCGTGAATCAGGAGAGCGACGCGGTTTCGGTCTTTGATGCGGTCACCTACGCCCACATTACGGATGTCACCGTGGGCGCCAAACCGGAAGCGTACGGCCAATTTATTGGCCCTGGCGTGCCACGCTTGCTCAAGTCCGATGCCGTCGTCAGGCTTGAGGCCGTCAAGGAGGCAATTGAAAGCGGTGCCGACGGCGTAGTCAGTCCACAGTACGCCATCGAGCATCTCGAATCGGCTCTCGACTCAGGCAACGCCTGTCTCCAGGAGAACCTGTGGTCTGTTTCGGATGAAGGGCAGTTAGATCCCCGCCGGTTGCAGGCTTCTGAGGGCACGGCGGTCTTTGAGGCTGAGCAAACCATGGTGCAAGCCACACTGGATGCCATCCGGCGCGGATGGATTATGAATGCGGAACTCCGTGCTGAATTACTTGCCATCGTTGACGAAGCGGTACGAGCGGATCGCGTTCTAGCGCTTGTGACCATCGATGATGCCATAGTAGCAGGAGCCGATCCGGAGGGCATCGGAAGAGCGCAAGAGATGGTGGAACAGGGAGGCGCACTGATCAAGGAGGCCGGTGTTTGGCAGCAAATCGACAAGAAAGCCTCTCTACTTCGCAGCGCGATCGACCAGTATCGGAGTGCCTGGGACGCGGCCTTGGACTTGATGCCGTAGAGGGCGATTGCCACTGTCCCAGCAGACGCTGCTGGACTCGTTCTGGTTGCATCTGGGGCGGCGATACCGTGTCCTTTCGGCGCGGGTGAAAAATCTGAGTTTTTGATGGCGGTTTGGGTTTG
>CAYPZL010000112.1:0-18670 GCA_964415045.1 uncultured Pirellulales bacterium
CAGGCTTAGAAACGGAGTTTTTGGTTGCGGCCGAGCGCAGCGAGGCCGCGCTGGGCTGGGGTGCGCCCGATGTCTCTTCTTCGTACAGTATGTCACTGCCTACACGCCTGTTCGGCCAGGGATTGGCTTGTGCGTCCCGGGAAAATTCTGGGGTAATTTGGAATTGGCCTGGTTAATTCCCCCCTACGCACAGACGATTATCACGGCGACTGGTAACGTGGCGTCATTTGGGGTTGTATTCCTGAGGTCACGCGCATCGGACGGCGGCATGCCTGCGTTCGTTGTGTGTGGTCCCGTGCGATGCAAGGCCCGGACTTTCAGAACAATCGACGTCTCCACGCATGCTGTGCGACAGAGTCGTGGTGCGCCATGAATGCTTCAGAGGAAATGCAGTAAGGAGATTCAATCATGACCGAGACAGCAAGCCCGAAGCAGGAAGCGGCCAAGACAGCACCTGCCAACGAAGGCAAGTATCTAACATTCGCGCTGGCCAACGAGGAATACGGCCTGGAAATCCTGAAAGTTCGCGAGATCATCGGCTATATCAATGTCACCGCGGTTCCGCAGACGCCTCATTATGTCAAAGGGGTCATCAATCTGCGGGGGCAAGTGATTCCCGTTGTCGATCTGCGGGCCAAGTTCGGGATCGAGGCCACCGAGGTGACGGAGGAAACGTGCATTATCGTCGTTGAGACCACCGAGAGCGGTCACAAGTCCAGCACCGGGATTGTCGTGGACCGTGTCCAGGAGGTATTGGACATTGCCGGTTCGAACATTGAGGAAACCCCGCAGTTCGGCGCGTCCGTCAACACCGATTTCATTCTCGGCATGGGCAAGGTCGGGGAATCGGTGAAGATCCTGCTGGACATCGACAAGGTGCTCAGCAACATGGACGTGGCAATATACGGCGACGGCGGTCGAGCGCAAAACGCGCAGGGAGACCCCCTTCCATCCGCACCGGCGGGACATGAGCCGGCTCCGGTAGAGCGGACGGAGCCCGAACAGATGCCGGAGACGGCGGAAGCGAACGGTCAAACCACGCAGGAGAATTGATAATGGCGTTTACCTATTTCTTCCGGGATAAGCTCACGCTGGAGCTGGTGATTCGGCACGTCCTGCCGACGCTCAGGACCCAGAGATACATTAACATCTGGGATGCCGGTTGTGCTCACGGCCCGGAGCCTTACTCACTGGCGATTATGCTGCGCGAGAGCATGTCTCACATGTTGTTTCGCAACGTGCGTATTTACGCCACGGACATCGATACCTGCGATCAGTTCGGCCGGATCATTACCGAAGGCCTCTACCCTGAAGACCAGATCAAACGAGTGCCTCGTGAGATCAAACGGAAATACTTCGTCAAAAGCGATTCACCGGGGTGTCACAGGTTGGTCGATGAGATCAGGGCGCGCGTGTCTTTTGTCAAGCACGATTTGTTGTCGCTCGAACCCGTACGAACGGGATTCAGCCTGATCGTCTGCAAGAATGTGCTGCTGCATTTCACCCCGCAACAGCGCGTCAACGTCATCCGGATGTTCCATTCCGCCCTGCGTGACGGCGGGTTCCTGGTGACAGAACAAACGCAGAAGCTGCCCCGTGAGAATGAAGATTTGTTTGCACCCATGATAACCGCCGGACAGATCTTCAAGAAAGTTGAATTCCCTGCCTGCCCGGAACGGGACGTCAGGATGTGTGAAATGAACGAGACGTAAGTCGTATTCTGTTGAGGAGAGCAATCCTATGGAAACGAAAGCAGAGGAAACCTCGAACCGTGGAGCCCATTCGCAGTCAAACAGTACCGCTGTTTTTGAAGAAATTCAGCGCCTGGTGAAGGCTACCACAAACGGCCAGCTTGACGAACGAGCCAGAGTTGAGCAGTTTGACGGCCAGGACAAAGTGATGCTTCAAGGCATCAACGATCTGATCGACGCCTTTGCCGCGCCGTTCAACCTGATGGCCGAGTATGTCGATCGCGTGAGCAAGGGCGACATCCCCGAAAAGATCACCGACGACTACAAGGGCGACTTCAACGAGGTCAAGAACAACCTGAACGCCCTGATCGTGGCGTTGAACGGCCTAATTGACGGCGCCGCTACGATGGCGAATGCGGCCGCCGCAGGCGAGCTTGATACTCGCGTTGACGCTTCCGGCTATGAAGGCGTCTGGAAGACGATTATCCAGGGTCTGAATGATACCGTCGAAGGCGTTGTCGTCCCGCTGCGTGATATCGGCGGTGTGCTGGACAAGATGGCCGCCGGTGACTTGCAGGCCCAGGTGACCAACGACTACCAGGGGGATTACAATGTGCTCAAGGTTGCCTGCAACGAGCTGGGCGTCCAGCTTCAAGGTGTGCAGAAGGTATTGCACGATCTGCAGGGGGCCATTACGGACGGTAAGCTCGACACGCGTGGCGACGCCAGCCGGTTCAAGGGCGAGATCGCCGGGATGGTCGACGGGCTCAACGGCGTCATCGACGCCTTTGCCGCGCCGTTCAACCTGATGGCCGAGTATGTCGATCGCGTGAGCAAGGGCGACATCCCCGAAAAGATCACCGACGACTACAAGGGCGACTTCAACGAGGTCAAGAACAACCTGAACGCTCTGCTGGTGGTGTTGAACGGCCTGATTGACGGCGCCGCTACGATGGCGAATGCGGCCGCCGCAGGCGATCTTGATACTCGCGTTGACGCTTCCGGCTATGAAGGCGTCTGGAAGACGATTGTCCAGGGGCTAAACAATACTCTTGAAGGTGTCGCCGAACCGCTCAATGAAGTTGCGAAGGTACTTGCGGCTATGGCCCAAAAGGACTGCACCCAGAGAGTGACAGGTGACTACAAGGGACAGTACAAGCATCTCAAGGACAACATCAACGACACCGCTGCCGCCATCGATGAGGCCATGACTCAGGTTGCTCAAGCGGTCGAACAAGTGGCTGCCGCAGCGGCACAGGTGTCTGCGGCCTCGCAGTCATTGGCTGAAGGTGCCACGGAGCAGGCCGCCGGTCTGGAAGAGACATCCTCTTCTCTTGAGGAGATGGCGTCCATGACCAAGCAGAACGCCGACAACGCGCAACAGGCCAACACACTCTCCGATGAGGGCAAGAAGTTCGCCGATAACGGCACCGAGGCAATGAACAAGATGACCCAAGCCATCAACGAGATCCAGAAATCTTCCGATGAGACGGCGAAGATCATCAAGGTCATTGACGAGATCGCGTTCCAGACGAACCTGCTTGCTTTGAATGCAGCGGTGGAAGCCGCTCGGGCCGGGGAGGCCGGCAAGGGCTTCGCGGTTGTGGCCGAAGAGGTCCGCAACCTGGCCATGCGCTCGGCCGAAGCGGCGAAGAACACCGCCAACATGATCGAGGAGTCCGTGAAGAACTCCAAGAACGGGGTGGATATCGCCGTTGAAGTGGGCAAGGCGCTCGAGGAGATCGTTACCAGCGTAAGTAAGGCCTCCGAGCTGGTCAGTGAAATTGCCGCCGCTTCGCAGGAGCAGGCCCAGGGTATCGACCAGGTCAACACGGCGGTCGCCCAGATGGACAAAGTCACCCAGCAGAATGCTGCCAACGCCGAGGAAAGTGCCAGCGCTTCCGAGGAGCTAAGCGCCCAGGCGGATGCTTTGGGGGCGATGGTGCAGGAGTTTGTTCTCAGTACGTCGGGGGGCTCGGTCGCCGGCAGACAGCGCGGCGGCCACGCGACCACCCGAGCGGCCGGGAAGCCCCGGAAGCTCGCGGGAAAGCATCATAACTTCGGTTCGTCAGACCAAGCCTGGCACCAAATCGCGGGCGGCTCAGGAAAGGCCGCCCAGAGGAGCCAGAAGAAGACCGTCCCGTCTGCGGAACGCGCGATTCCGCTGGACGAAAGCACCGACGGACTGGAAGAGTTCAACGCGTAGGGTGCGCCCGGATCAAGGGGAACTGCATGTGACTCGGGCGGATTCATCGGTCCGCCCGAGCCTTGATCCACCCTTCGGCGGCAACCTGGCGGCGGTTTTGTGATTGCAGCGCTCGCGGGAGGTTTCGCGATGGACGCTCTGGCCGTTGCCAGATGGGATGTTTTCCGGAAAGCGAGGAATGGTTATGGGAAGATCACTAATGATTGTGGATGACTCGGCGACGATGCGCAAGATCGTTATGCGTACCGTTCGGATGTCGGGTCTGGAGTTTGAGCGGATCGAGGAAGCCGGCAGCGGTGTCGAGGCCCTCGAAAAGCTCCAGGGTGGACCGGTGGACGTCATCCTGTGCGACATCAACATGCCGGAGATGAGCGGCACGGAGATGGTGAAGAAGGCCAGAGAGCTGCCGCAGTGCAGCGGGACCAAGATCGTCATGGTCTCCACCGAAAGCGCCCAGGATCTGATCGACCGGGTCATATCCGACGGGGCCAACGGCTACATCACCAAGCCGTTTACACCGGAGAAATTTCAAGAGAAGCTGACACCCCTGTTGAACTGAGCGAATTTGGAATTGGGGATTGCAGTTTTCGCAGCGGGGATTGGCGACCTCTGGTGGCGTACCTCTCCGGTCGGCAATTCCGCGTCGAGAGCACGTTGCGCGGGCTTTGCGCCCATGCTCACAACCTTGTGACGATGGAGGAAGAATAGTGGTAACGACGGTAACGACGGTAACGCTGAAAGACGCTCTAATAGACAGCGCCAAGGAAGTATTCGAGACCATGGTTTTCATGGCGTTGGCAGAGTCCGACCCTGCGGACCTGTCGGGCGTGACGCTTCTGGGGTCCATTACGTTCAAGGGCGACATGGAAGGTTGTCTGGGGATCTGTTGCGATGAAGCGTGCGCGCGGACGATCGCGGCCAATATGCTGGGTCTGGACCCGGACGAGGGAATCGGCGAAGAGGACGTCAGTGACGCCATGGGCGAAGTCGCCAATATGGTCATGGGCGCCCTCAAGGCGCGCATCCAGGACGAGGTAGGGACGATTGAAGTATCCATTCCCTCGGTCGTGCAGGGAAGGGAGCTCAAGAGCAACCGGGGGGAAGGCACGTGCATGATTAAGGTGAGCGTGAATATCGAGGAGGAGTTCGGCGCGGAATTGTCGCTGCTCTTCCGTTTGCACCAGGACTGAGGGCGGGCCGACGGCCCGGGATGGGATTATGACGACTGCCACGATCGAGACAACGTCGCGATTGCCGGACTTGTCGGACGACGCCTTCGAGGCGTTCTGCGAAGACCTCTCCGGCATGTTCGGCGTGGAGATGCGGTGCGAGCGCCGCCACGTCGGCACAGAGGCCGTCAAGGATCTGCGCAAGCGTTTCAAAAAGCTCACGGCCGTTCATCTGGTTACGGCCGAAGGAGTCCTGGACGGGACGTTTCACCTGTTCTTCGATCAGGGCGCCCTGTTCGTTCTCTCCGGCGTCGTGGTCATGCTGCCGGAGCACAAGATCCGGCAGCACGTCAAGCGGGGGTCCATGGCGGACGCGGAGAACATGGGGGACGCCGCCTGGGAGGTGGGAAATCTGCTCGTCGGTTCCTGGGACCGCGTTTTTCGGGAGGACTGCGAGGGTCACGGGCACTTCGTCAAGAAGAGCACCGTTCTCGGCAAGCTCGCGGAGAACCTGCCGGAAACCGGGCTGTCGGATGAGGACGAGCTTCTCGTTGTTGTGTATGAAATGACGGTGGATCCCTATCCCGGCTTCACCTGTGCCGCGGTGTTTCCGCAGACGTCCCTGGGAAACGACGCCCCGGGGCCCGCTGCTGGAGACGACGCCGATCCCGCGCAGGCGACCGCCGGCGGTGAGCCGCAAGCTGGTGCTGAGGAGGCGCCCGCCGCCGATGCGCCGCCGCAAGAGGCGCCTTCTGAGAAGGCGCCCGCGCCGGCCCAGCCCCGGGACCACGCATCTGAGCCCGCCGAGCCGTCGACGCCGGCGCCGTCTCACGCGCCGAAGAGTGATCGTATGGTTGAAGAGCCAGGCGGCGACCCCGCCGCTGATGCCGTTGTTGACGTCGGCGCTGAGTCCCTCGCCGGAGCCGGCATCGTCCCGGCCGCCGGGTTGACCGGCGGAGCCGATCCGGTCTTTTTGAATCCCTCCTACATTCGGTCGGATTCGTCTCCGGCGGATCCCGCCGTAGCCGACCTATTGCGCACCCCGGCTGCGGAAATCATGCGGAAAGAGGTTGTGTGGTGCACCCCCGACGATTCGGTGCAGGATGTGATTGCCAGGATGCAGCAGCACGGCACCGGTTACGTGCTCGTCGGGGAAAGCGGCGCGCTGGAGGGACTTGTCTCGGGCTCGAATATCCTGGCGGCCGTCAGTCTGTATTTGCGTCCGATGTTCGCCAAGTACCATCGGCCCGAGGATGACGCCACGCTGGCGGTCAAAGTCAAATGGATCATGAGTCGTCCCGTCCGGACCGTCGGGCCCGACACCTCGCTGGCGAAGATGATGGAAATGATCTGTCGTCACGGGGGACGGTGCCTGCCCGTCGTCGGGGCAGAAGGAGGGGTGCAGGGGATAGTCACCATCTACGACATTCTGGTGCGCGTGCTCAACGCGGACGGGTCCTTTTCGTGGAAGGGCGCGGCGCCGCCGGCGCCGCCTTTGTTGTTATAGGAGTGACACGCCGAGGTCGCGAAAGCGCATGGAAACGAAGGCGTTAGGTTATAAGCGATGGAAGAGAAGATGATGGAAGAGAACGGCAAGTTGGCGCAGCTTGTCAATCAGGCGGCTTGTTGCATCACCATGTTGAATCCGACGAACGTCTCGGATGCCGAAGAGCTGCAGGAGGTTCTGCGCCGGATTGGCGCCGTCGCCGGCGATCTCGACCGCGACGGCGCAGATTGGGCCGGCCGGCTCAAAGGCACGTCGGCGGAGGCGGTGGAGGCCTTGCAGCAGCTTCTCCAGAAGGACGTGGAAGACACGTCGAAAGCCCTGGATGTCGTCTCGCAAGCGATATATGCCCTGCAGGATCTGACGCGTCAGCTTCTTGACCCGGATGCGCCTGCCGAGGCTGCGGAAGCGGGCGCGGCGGCCGATACGCAGAACGAGGAGCCTGCCCGCCCACAGGCGACGATCATCCCGGCCGAGGACGCCCCGCTGGTCCTCGATTTCATCACCGAGGCGGGCGAACACCTCGAAACCGCCGAGTCCACGCTACTGGAGCTGGAGAGTCAGCCCGACGACACGGAGCTGATCAACAAGGTCTTTCGGTCGTTTCACACCATCAAGGGGATGGCGGGCTTCTTGAACCTGACGGAGATCGGGTCACTGGCCCACTCGTCGGAGAACCTGCTCGACCTGGCGCGCAAGGGACAACTGGTTCTCGCCGGCGACGCCACGGACGTGGTGTTCGAATCCATCGACGCCCTCAAGAAGATGCTGGCCGGCTTGCAGGATTCGGTGCAGGCCGGCGCGCCGGTTGCGGCGCTGGAGGGCCTGGCGGTTCTGCTCGAGAAGATCGAAGCGGTGGCCGAAGGTAAGGCCCGCCCACAACCGTCGCAGCCCGCTCTCGATCCGGACGACGACAAGAAGCTCGACGCCGTCCTGGCCGACAAGTCGGCGGGCGAGACGTCGAAGACTTCCGGCGGGTCGGCGGCGCACGCCTCCGAGGAGAAGATCAAGGTCAGTACGGCGCGCCTCGACAACCTGATCAACATGACGGGCGAGCTGGTCATCGCGCAACTGATGGTTTCGGAGGAGGTCACCAACGGTCTGGTGTCCGAGCAGGAGCTGGCGCGCAAGGTCGCCCACCAGGGCAAGATCGTGCGCGAGCTGCAGGAGCTCTCCATGTCCATGCGCATGGTCCCCGTCCAGGGCGTCTTTCAGAAGATGGCCCGCCTGGCCCGTGACGTGTCGCGCAAGGCGGGCAAGCAGGTCGATTTCGTCACCATCGGCGAAGAGACCGAGCTGGATCGCACCGTGGTGGACAAGATCGCCGATCCGCTGATCCACATGGTCCGCAATTCCGTCGATCACGGCATCGAGGCGAGTACCGACCGGGTCGCGGCGGGCAAGCCGTCCACCGGACGGGTCGAGCTTCGCGCGTTCCATCAGGCCGGCAACATCGTGATCGAAATCGAGGATGACGGGAAAGGGCTCGACCGGGACCGCATCCTGAAGAAGGCCGTCGAAAACGGCGTCGTCGACGAGGGCCAGGATCTGTCCGACGAGGACGTCTTCAAGCTGATCTTCCACCCCGGACTTTCCACGGCCGAGAAGGTGACCAGCGTATCCGGACGCGGCGTCGGCATGGACGTGGTGAAGAAGAACATCGAGGCTCTGCGCGGCAAGATCGACATCAGCTCGACGCCGGGCAAGGGCACGACGTTCACCATTCGACTGCCCCTGACGCTGGCGGTGATCGACGGGCAGGTGGTCCGTATTGGCGCCGAGCGCTACATCATTCCCATCAACTCCATCGTGCGCACGCTGCGGCCGACGCGCGGGCAAATCTCCTCGGTGCAGGGACGCGGGGAGATAATCCTGGAACGGGGCGAGCTGATTCCACTGGTCCGGCTCTACAAGCTGTTCGGCACGGTCCCCGTGAAGGAAGACGCCACCGAGGCATTGGTAGTGGTCGTGGAGGAGGACGGGAGAAAATGCTGCCTGCTGGTGGACGATCTGCTGGCGCAGCAGCAGGTGGTCATCAAGAGCCTGGGCGAGGCGCTGGGACGAGTCCGGGGCGTTTCCGGCGGCGCCATCATGGGCGACGGCCGGGTCACTCTGATTCTGGATGTCCCGGGTCTGGTGCAACTGGCGCAAGAGCAATAAATATCGGGAGTTCTCAGCCATGAACGGATCGGTGGTACAAGAGGTGGTATTAGGCGAGCGCGAGTTTCGTCGCATCAGCGATCTCGTGTACGAGCACTGCGGGATCAACCTGCACGCCGGCAAGAAAGAGTTGGTCCGGGCCCGGCTGGCCAAGCGGCTGCGTGAGGGGAACTTCCGGACCTTTTCCGAGTACATTCGCCACGTCCTCGACGATCCGACCGGACGGGAATTCTCGATCCTGGTCGACTCGCTCAGCACGAATCTGACGAAGTTCTTCCGCGAGGAGCAGCACTTCGAGTTTCTGCGCACGCGCTTCCTGCCGTCGCTGCTGGAGGCAAAGCAGCGCCGGCGCGACTTTCGCCTGCGGGCCTGGAGCGCCGGCTGCTCGTCCGGGGAAGAGCCCTACTCAATCGCCATCACCCTGCTCGAGAAGGTGCAGGGCAGGGGCCGGTGGGACGTCAAGCTGCTGGCCACGGACATCTCCACCCGCATCCTGGAGAAGGCCCGCGCCGGCGTCTACGAGGAGCGGCGGATCGAGCCCATTTCTCCGTCGCTGCGAAGCCGGTACCTGATTCGGCGCCGCCAGAGCCGGGGCGACGTTTATGAAGTAAGGCCCACGCTCCGCGACGTCGTCATCTTCCGGTATCTGAACCTCATGGGCGACTGGCCGATCAGGGGGCCGTTGGATTTCATCTTCTGCCGCAACGTGATGATCTATTTCGACAAACCCACCCAGGGACGGCTGATCCAGCGCTTCTACGAGATGCTGGCTTCCGGGGGCGTCCTCTTCACGGGCCACTCGGAATCCCTCACGGGCATCGAACACAAGTTCAAGTACGTGCAGCCGACCATCTATATGAAGCCGTAGAGGATACGCATGGTCAAGACAAGAGTGATTATCGATATCTCGGACGCCAAGGTCTCCCACGACCCCTGGGAGCAGTTGGTGACGTACTCTCTCGGTTCGTGTATCGGCGTGTGCCTGTACGATCCGGTTTGCCACGTGGGCGGGATGCTTCATTATCAATTGCCCAGCTCCAAAATGGACGCGCAGCGTGCCGAGCGCAAGCCGTTCATGTTCGCCGACACCGGCACCCGGCTCCTGTTGGAGAAGATGCTCTCGATGGGGGCCAACAAGAGGCGAATCCAGGTCCGGCTGGCCGGCGGAGCGACCATGGCCACCGGCCCGCAGGGCTTCGACATCGGCAAGCGCAACTACTTGGCCATTCGCAAGATCCTCTGGAGCAACGGCATGTTCATCGACGCCGAGGACGTCGGCGGGCGCTGCGCCCGCAACCTGTACCTGGACATCGCCGACGGTACCGTGATCGTCCGCTCGAACAGATTGGAGAAATGCCTGCGATAGCACGCGAGCGACCGCGAGGCTGACGGAAGGTAGTGACATTCATGACCCTGACCATCAATACCAACGTAAGAGTCCTGGTCGTCGATGACTCGGCGATCGTCCGCAAAATCCTGAGCCAGGAATTGGGACGTCACAGCGGTATAGAAATCGTGGGGACCGCTCCCGATCCCTATATCGCCCGCGACAAGATCGTGGCCCTGAATCCCGACGTGCTCACGCTGGACGTGGAGATGCCGCGCATGGACGGCATCACCTTTCTGCGCAAGCTCATGAAGCATCGGCCGATGCCGGTCATCGTGCTCAGCTCGCTGACCCCGCAGGGCGGCAAGACGGCAATGGAGGCGCTGGAGGCCGGCGCGGTGGAGGTCATGTGCAAGCCGGGCGGGTCCTACAGCGTCGGCGACGTCTGCAATGTTCTGGTGGACAAGATCAAGGCCGCGTCCCGGGCCCGCCTCAACCACAAGCAGGCGGCCCCCGGCCCCGTTCGCCCGGCGGCGCGGCTGAGCATGGCCGAGACGACCAACAAGATCTTCGCCATCGGCGCTTCCACCGGAGGCGTGCAGGCGCTGACGTGCGTGCTCTCGTCCCTGCCGGGCAACGCGCCGGGAACGGTGGTCGTTCAGCACATGCCGGCGCACTTCACCACGTCTTTCGCCCAGCGGCTCAACGGGGAGTGCGCCGTGACGGTCAAAGAGGCGCAGGACGGCGATCACGTCGTCTCCGGCCGCGTCCTCATCGCGCCCGGCGGCCTGCACATGCTGCTGCAACGGTCCGGCGCCAACTACTTCGTTTCCCTGCGCGACGGGCCCGCCGTCTGCCGCCAGAAGCCCAGCGTGGAGGTGCTCTTCAAGTCCGTGGCCCGGTACGCCGGCGCCAACGCCGTGGGCGCGATCCTGACCGGGATGGGCGACGACGGCGCGACCGGGCTGCTGGAGATGCGCCAGGCCGGCGCCCACACGGTGGCCCAGGACGAGCAATCGTGCGTGGTCTTCGGCATGCCGAAGGAGGCCATCGCCCGCGGCGCGGCCGAGAAGATCGTCCCGCTCAATCGCATTGCCGAAACCCTGATCCAGTGCGCCCGGGGCTGATTTGCCCGCCCCGCCCGGCGCTTGTCCGGCCCATCGGCTCGATGTCGCGACCTGCTATGGACCGTCGGGGGTGCGCGGGATAAACCCGGCGTTGAAGCCTGTCAGGCCCGGGTGGCCCGTGCTATCGTTCGGGCAATTGCGACTCCGCGGCCGTTCGTTGCGTGGCGAAGAGGGCGGCGAACCGGTCGGCGGGCATCCATTCGACGGTGCCGTCGAGGCGGAGGACGACATAGCCTCCGCTGCCAGGGTCGCGTTACGGCTCGACCTTGACCCGGTTGCCCTCGACGCGGAGCCGGCCCTCGGCGAACCACTGGATCGCCTGCGGGAAGGCCAGACATTCCTGCTCGAAGACGCGGGCCGCCAGCGAGTCGGGCGTGTCGTCGTCGGTCACGGGGCACGTCCGCTGCACGATGATCGGCCCGCGGTCGTATTCGTTGGTGCAGAAGTGGACGGTGCACCCGCTGACCTTGCAGCCGGCGGCCAGCACCGCCTCGTGCACGTGATGGCCCCACATGCCCTGGCCGCCGAAGGACGGCAGCAACGCCGGGTGGATGTTCATGACGCGATTCTCGTACTGCGGCGGGATCTTCCAGAGGCACAGCCACCCGCCCTGGATGACCAGGTCCACGTTGGCGGCGGTGAGCTCGGCCACGATCCGCTTGCTGAAGGCGTCGATGTCGGGGTGGTCCTTCTTGCGGATGACGGTCACGGGCAGTCCGGCGTCCTGAGCCCGCCCGACACCGGCTACGGTCGAGCGCGAGCTGATCACGACGGCGATGCTGGCGTTGAGCCGGCCGTCCTTGATCCGGTCGAGGATGTTGAGCATGGTCCGGCCGCCCCCGCTGATGAGGACGCCCAGACGAAGGTGTTTCTGCCGACCCGTCGCGGCACGCGCCGCATCGCCCGTCTCGCTTTCCTCGACGTCACGCCTGGCGTCCAGGGCCTGGTTGACGAGGGCGTCGGCTTTCTCGTTCTTGTCCCTTGTGACGTGCCGGATGGAACAGCTCGAGAATTCCTCCGTCAATGCGACGGCCCGCTCGTACAGCGGGCGGATCAGGGCGCTCTTGACCTTGTACTGGCCGTTGAGCTGCCGCACCAGCAGCTCGCTGTCGCTGTAGACCGTGACATCATCGGCCCCCAGGTCCCGGGCGGCCTCCAGCGCCTTGACCAGGGCCGTGTATTCGGCGACGTTGTTCGTCGTCTCGCCCAGGAAAACTGCTCGGGCCTGCAACGACCGGCCGGCGGCGTCCTCCAGAACGAAACCCGCAGCGGCCGGGCCCGGATTGCCCCGGCTGCCGCCATCCGTGCGTGCGATCAACTTCATGGGCGACACTGTGCCTCCGAACGATGGGTCGATCTCGTTTCGCCCGGCGGCGCCGCCGGGCAAGGCCGGGATCCCGCCGGTTCTTCCCGGGCCGCGTCGCGTCGCCGCACCGGACACAGCCTGCGATTCGCTGAGCGGCAGGGCGGGTCCTCGATCCACGCGTTCGCACACGGGACGTCTTTGCAGGTGGGTTGAGAATCCACCTTACGATTCGCTGAGCACCAGAATTCTCGTGCAGTTGGGACAGCGGATGATGTCATCGCGGGTCATCAGTACATTGACGCTCTCGGCGGGAATGCCCATGAAACAGCCGCCGCAACTAAAGGCCGCCGACTTGCCTTCCTGCTCGACCACCTTGACAACCGCCTCTCCGTCGTAGGTCTCCGCGACGCGCTGGAAGGCCTCCAGCGCTTTGGGCGGAATATCTTCGGCGACCTGGTCCCACTCGGCTTGAATCTGCCCGATCTCGGCCTCGTGCTCGGTCGCCGAGGCCTCGGCCTTCTTGCGCTTCTGCTCCAGCTCCTGCTTCTGCTGCTCGATCTGCTCGCGGATGGTCACGCACTCCTGCTCGTCCGTTTCCACCGCCTTCATCAACTCCAGAATCTGGGTCTCGATTTTGGAATTGTCCGCCTTGGTCGTATTGAGCTGCGTCAGTACGGCGGCGTATTCCTTGTTCGTCTTGGCGTTGTTCAGCGAGGCCCGCAGCTTGTTGACCTGCTCATCCCGGGCCTTGAGCTCGAGTTCCAGACGGTCGCACTGGACCTTGGTCAACTGCGTTTCTTCCTTTTTGGCTTCGAGGGCGCTCTGAAGGCTGCGGACTTGGTTCTCTTGGATGATGACGCTGCGGCGACAGCGGGCCAGCTTTGCCTTGGCCGCGCGGAGACGATTCTCAACACTCTGAAGTTTGATCAACCCATTCAGTACAGGTCCCATTTAGACTCCTCATGGTCCGTGCTACACTTCTAAACTCGCTATTATGTGCCGCGGTGGGCGTCTTCGCAACCAAAAACCGCAAGCCTTCCCAGATTTTTCCCGCTTCGGCCTGGAGGCCCGGCCCCATCGCATCCCCCCGCGCACTGGCGGGAATTGGCGGCCCCGCTCGCGCATGCCACCGCCTGCTTTGCCGGCTCCATTACCTGAAAGGAGGTGCCCATCTTCATTTCGACTTCCGGCAAATTGGGTTCGTTCAACATCCCACGCCCCGGCATTTCCGGCATCCGTCGCCTCGAATCCCCAATCCCCAATTGCAAATCCTCAATGGCGGGTTGCCTCAAGGTCCCTACGTCGGACACCGGTTGTTGCAGCGAGCACCCGTCGATGAGAAGATGGGCAAGTGTGGCAACGGAAACGGCGCCCGCGGCCTCCCGCCTTCGGGTCGACTCATGTGGGTCGTCCATGATCGTCAGTTTCAGGTTGACGTCCGCTGTAGTTGTTTGTGTACTATACAGGCTTTCGCGTTGGCCCCCGAGGAAAATTCGGCATTCTGTTGTTGCCGGCGCATCGCGGCGATCTCCATCGCCGTGGCTTCTGAAACCACGAGGCAGTTGCGATTGGAGCCACAGAGGTACGCCGATGGATGTAGCCCGGCCTCGGGTTTCGCCCCCGGCCGGAATCAATGGAGTGGAACACCCGAAAACGCGCGGGAGGAACCCCCATCAGAGGGGCAGCAGGACGAACCGGGATTCTCTATGAACGGGAACGCCCGAGGAACCCGCGCGGAAATCAAAGACACCTGGTCCTTCGGACCCGGCTGGTCTTTGCCTCATCGGCCGGTCCCGGCGGATCAGGCCAGCGCTTCCCGGCAGAACTGCACGCACCGGGTGACCTCGGTGACCGCATCCGAACCCTGGGGGATCTTGTACTCCAGCTCGACGTCGGCGGGGAACGTCCACTTCTCCCGTTTCATCAACTGCAGGATCAGCGCCACCGGGGTGTCTCCCTGGCCGAAGGGCATGTTGGGCCCGTTGTTGACCTTGCGGTCCTTCAGATGCAGGCTGAGTATGCGGTCGTGATGTTTCTGTATCAGCGGGATCGGGGATTCGTTCGTGCCGGCCACGTAATGGCCCACGTCCAAGTTGATGCCCAGGTATCTGCCGTACGAGAGAATGGGACCGTCGTAGGTATCGGGTCGAAGCTGGGTGTGGTTGTGGAAGCCGATCCAGATCTTGTGCCTGTCGGCGATGGGGCCGAGTCTTTTGGCCGCTTGCTCGGAGAGCTCGCGCGTGATGCCCCTGGCGCCGAGGGCTTTGGCGACCTTGAAGTAGTAATCTATCTCTTCGTCGGACATATTGGCGTTGCCGATGCTGCCGAACTTGACGATGTGGATGTTGACGCCTGCGTCGTTGTAGAGTTTGCGGAGGGCCTTGAATTTGTCCATGGAAGCGGACAGTCGCCAGCGGAGCTGTCGGTCCCGCTGCCTGCCGCCCGGCAGCCCGGCGAACTGCTCGGCCGGCCCGCCCATCAGCTCGACCGAACTGAGACCGCAGCGAACGAGATACTTGAGAAGATCCTCCGCGGTGCTCGGCATACTGCGGAAGCTGTAGGTGATGGCCCCGATCTGCACGCCGTTGAATTTGGAGTTGGGTTTCTGCGTCTGGCCGCCGATGCCGCCAAGAACGGATTGCGGCACCACCGTCGAGGCGGCCACCGCCGCCGCCGCACCGATGAAATTCCGTCGCGACAGTGTCGATCTATTCTGCGTCTTCATATTGGGGTTCTCCAAGAGACTCACATAATTCACCCGTGGGTACCGACGCCCCATTTCATTGTCTTGCACGGCTTCTGTCAAGTTCAAAAGGATTCGCCGGGCGTGCTGGAATTGCGGAACGGCGCATGACGGGGCCCCGCCATCCGATCCGCAGTCATTCCCGAGAAGTTGACGCGGCGGCATGCGCCGGGGCAACCGGCGGGGGCGGGTACTTCTCTGGATTTTGCGGCTTGGTGCTACGGATGTATGGCTTCCGGCCGGACACGGGAGATAATCCGTTGCGTCGCCGGGCCGGTCGGCTAAGATGTCGTAGAACGTTGGTGCTTTCATGGCATCTGTTTTTTCTGGAGAGCGTGTTTCTGACCGCCATGAACGGCGGCGGTATATTCTGCGGTTTCGGAAGGAGACGTCATGGACACGAAACGGATCGGCCTCCTGGCCGGGGCGTTATTGGCGGTGGCATTCGGCCCGGCTTCGCTGCTGGGAGGCGGCATCGGCGACGGTAGTAGCGAGTGGCCCGAGTTTCACGGTCCCGGGCGGACGAACATCGCTCCGGACAAGGGCCTCCTGCGAAGGTGGCCCGAGGGCGGCCCCCGCAAGCTCTGGACGTATTCGCATTGCGGCAGAGGGTATTCGGGCGTGGCGATCGCCGACGGCACGATCTTCACCGCTGGCGACGTGGATCGCCAGGAGATGATTCTGGCGCTGACGATGGACGGTAAGCTGCGGTGGCGCCGGCCCAACGGCGAGGCGTGGCGGCGGGCGAGCCCGGGCTCGCGGGCGACGCCGACCTACAGCGACGGCGCGGTGTATCACCTGAATCCCGGCGGCAGGCTGGCGGCCTACGCGGCGCGGTCGGGCGAGCCGCTCTGGGCGGTGGACCTGACGTCTCGATTCGAGGCCAGGCACGGCATCTGGGGCTTCGCCGAGAATGTGATTGTCGATGGCGACAAGGTCTTGTGCATGCCCGGTGGCCCCGGCGGGCGGGTCGTGGCCCTGGACAAGCGGACGGGCGAGACGATCTGGGTCAACAGGGACATCGAGCACTCGGCGGCCTACTGCTCCGCTGTGATCGTGACCTGGGGCGGCGTGCGCCAGTGGATCAGCATGACGCAGAAATCGGTGGTCGGTGTGGACGTGGAGACGGGGGGACTTCTCTGGTCGGCGCCCTTCGTGCCGCGCTCGCCGCAGAACGCGTTGAAGCCCGTGTTTCAGGACGGGTGCGTGTTTGTCGCCTGCGGACACTCTTCCGGCGGCACGTTGCTACGGCTGAACCCGGGTTCGCCTCTGGCCTCCACGGTATGGCACCGCCAGGACCTCGACGACTGCCACAGCGGCGCCCTCCTGTTGGACGGCAGACTGTACGGCTCGGCGTGCCGCGTGGGGGCGAAGAACTTCTACTGCGTCGATTTCCGCAACGGCAAGACCATCCAACTCGATCAGACGCTGGGCAAGGTGGCTATCACCTGCGCCGACGGGATGATCTATGCCCTGAACCATCGAGGCACGATGTTCCTGCTGGCCGTCACGGCCGACGGCTTCGAGGTGGTCAGCCGCTTCGAGTTGAAACGCAAGCCCACCAACTCCTACCTCGCACATCCGGTCGTCTGCGGCGGAAGGCTCTATCTTCGATGCGATGAAGACCTCCACGTCTACGACGTTCGTTCCCCTTGAAGAGGCGTGGGGGGATTTGGTGGTGGACGTACCGAAGTCACCGGGTCATAATGGCGTCAGTAACAAGGATTCGGCGACCTGTACAGATAAAAGGAGCCATTGATGACATCGAGACGAAACTTTCTGCGCTGCGCGGGATTCGCGGCGGTGTCCGTCGTGGTCGGCAAGACGATCGCGCGGGCGGCCGCGTCCAAATCGCGCAGGCCCAACATTCTGCTGATCCTGGCCGATGACTGCACCTACAACGACCTGCCCATCTACGGCGGGCGCAACGCGGCGACGCCGAACATCGACCGGCTGGCCGCGCAGGGTCTGGTCTTCAACCGCGCCTATCTCAGCTCGGCGATGTGCCAGCCCTGCCGGGCGGAATTGTACAGCGGGCTGTATCCCATGCGCAACGGCTGCGCGTGGAACCATTCGGCCAGTCGGCCCGATCTGACCAGCATGCCGCACCACCTCGGCGCGCTCGGCTATCGCGTCGGTCTGGCGGGCAAGGTGCACGTCAAACCGGCGAAAGCCTTTCCGTTTCAGACCGTGGAAGGATTTGACGGCAACTGCGTCCGCAATCCGACCCGGCCGCACGATACGCAGCACATCCGGCGCTTCATGGCGGACGATTCGGACAAGCCCTTCTGTCTCGTCGTGGCGCTGGTCGAGCCGCACGTGCCCTGGGTGATGGGCGATGCGTCCAAGTATCCGCCCAAGAAACTGCACCTGCCGCCGAACATCGCCGATACGCCGCGTACGCGCGCCGACTACGCCCGCTACTTAGCCGAGATCACCTACATGGACGGGCAGGTCGGCGAGATTCTCAAGGTGCTGGCCGAGACCGGCCGGGCGGACGAAACGCTCGTACTGTTCACGTCGGAGCAGGGCGCCCAGTTCCCGGGCTGCAAATGGACCAACTGGGACACGGGGCTGCACACCGCGATGATCGCCCGCTGGCCCGGCAAGGTCGCGCCCGGGCAGCGCACCGGCGCGATGGTTCAGTACGCCGACGTTCTGCCGACGTTGATGGAGGCCGCCGGCGGCGCCGCCTCGGCGCACGACTACGACGGGGCGAGTTTCCTGCCCGTCCTGCTTGGGCGCAAGTCCACGCACCGTCGCTACGTCTACGGCATGCACAACAACATCCCGGAAGGGCCGGCCTATCCGATCCGCACGGTCAGCGACGGGAAGTACCGCTACATCCGCAATCTTCGGCCGGACGAAATCTACATCGAGAAGCACCTGATGGGATGGTCCGGCCAGGGAGAGCTGAACAATCCGTACTGGTCGACGTGGGTGCGCCAGGCGTGGGCCGACCGCCATACGTACGAACTGGTCAAGCGCTACATGACGCGTCCGGCCGAGCAACTGTATCACACCGCGCAGGACCCTTATGAGATGACCAATCTTGCCGACGACCCGGCCGCGGCCGATATCAAGGCCCGGCTCAGCGCCGAACTCGACCGCTGGATGAAGGGCCAGGGCGACCCCGGCGCGCCGCAGGATACGTCCGAAGCAATCCAGGCCGCCCGCCGGGGCAAACACCTCTACGGCACGCGCCCGAGGCCGTAACGCCGGGCGCAAGAGATGAGCGCGATCGGGAGCAAAGGGGGGCAGCCCTTAAATTAACAGCTGGACTTTTGCAAAATGGAGATTAGGCTTGCTTTAGGGAGGAAAAATCTTCTTGATGATTTTTCCTCCCGAGAACGTAAGTGCTTTTCGTATTGCTGTTTACGCTCCGTCTTCAAGGAAATCAAACCAACGATTTCCTTGAAGAATATAAGCCTAATCTC
>CAYPZL010000113.1:0-18667 GCA_964415045.1 uncultured Pirellulales bacterium
GGGCGATCCAGTCGAGGAGGGAATCGAGCCGTGCGCAGTCCTCGCATCCCGGTCTACCCGGAGGAGGGTCAGTTAAGTCGAAAATTTCACGGGCCCGCGCAAACAACGGAGCCAGCCGCTCTACGTTCAATCCGACCGGATGAACCGAGACGGAGAACCGCATGGCGAACCCATCGGTAGAATGGACCGCCGGTTGCGCCGCTGCTGCTGCATCAGTGACCGGTTCGGCGTAGATCAGGGCAAGCCTGGATACCTCGCCGAAGCCGCGGCGCTCGGCGATGAGGGCATATGCGTTCAGTTGCACCTCGTACATCGGCAGAAGCTCGTCCTGAGCGGAGGTATACCGCGCCGTCTTGTAGTCGATGATCGCGATCGACCCGTCCGCGAGGACCAGCATCCCATCCGGCGCCCCGGTGAGGAGGATCCCGTATTCCGGGATCTCGAGCTGGAACCGGGAATGGTGAGGCGGGTCGATGTAGCCGGTAATCGGCCCGAGCTCGGCCAGCCAGTCCGGGAGAGATTCATGCTGATCGATCCAGCCGTGCACGACCTTCTTGGTATAGGAGTCGATCGAACTGAAGATCCCAGGGAAGATCTGGTAAGGGAACCGGTTGTGCATCTTCAGTTTCAACCAGGCGCAGCGGGGGCAGAACTCAGGGAGCGCAAACTCGCCCAGGTTCTTCCCGGAAATGCGAAGATTATCCACCATAGTTTCATCATTGTACCACAACGTACCCGGAGGGAATACATACAATGCCCAAGGAGCCCCTTGATCCTCTCGCGGAATTTCGCCGGGCGGTACACCTCCTCGATGGCCGATCTAATCTTGTCGTAGGAGCCAGCCCGGAAGGCCTTCGCGCCTTCCTCGTTTAGTTCGTTGGCGACCACCTCGATTTCCTCAAGGAGAACCTCAAAGGCTTCGTTGTTAGCCATAGCCATCATTCCTATCTTCTGACCTCTTCGTTCGCCAGACTAAAGAACCCGTCCCGAATCACCTTGGCAATTCTCTTTCGCCGTTCTTCCAGGAAGGTTGCATAGTCCATCTCATACCAATGTTCCGGAAGCGCGTGCCAATCATACATCCGTCGTAATTCGTCGGAGGTAAACCGCTTTTCCAGTTCGGGCACGTAGTCCCTGGGAGACCGGTCCGATATGGCAATGTTGTCGCTCCATTCGACGAGGGCATAGTTGGCTACTTGGTTGATGAGACGATTCTCTTGAATCCCGATCCGTTGCAGGTAGCGGCGCGGGAACAGATGGTGACGCTCAACGGCTGCTTTTTTGGCCTTGGTGGAAGGCTCCAGGAGGTCAACCACCTTCATCTTGGAGTACAGCACCGGCGCCTCCGGCAGACAAAGCGCTGCATAGTAAGCGAATTGCCCAGTGTTGCGGGCGGCTGCTGTCTCCAGTTCATTGGGTAGAGTAACCTCCCAGTAGTCCGGCGTGAGAACGTCATTGATCTGCTGGTCCAGGACTCTCACAAACGCTTCTGCCGTGCTTGCACCGCGCAGAATAGCCAGATCCTGCTCCATGCGGCTCTCAGGAGAGCCGGTATAGCGGCCGGTCAGCGCGGCCATGAAAAACCAACGCGCTATGATCTCCCGCAGGCGATACGGATCCACGTTGAAGTGGCGTTTGCCAATGAGCCAGAGAACATAGGTGTACAACACCACCATTTGCGAAGAAACGAGTTGATCACTAGGGTAGCCCGCTCTTCTCAGCACCTTAAAGAACTCGTGCCAGTTTTGGAGATCCAGAGTGTAAGTTTGAGCTTCTCGCAGAACGGCAAACTGCCGTTCCCTCTGCTTCGCAGAGAACTGCCGCGTTTCCAAGTCCTTTCCCCGCAGTAGGGAATAAACGTGCTCTAAACGCGCCCGCCGGAAACCGAGCGCTACGCTGACTCGCAGTAGCTGGTCGGGATTGGGACGCAGATAATGCTTGTAAGGCGATGGGTGGTTGTCAGCAGGTGGCGTCTTGGCACGGCGGCAGAACTCCTCCAGCTTGGCGCGTCCTTCGTCCCAGAAGACGGACATCAAGGTGAGAATAAAGTCAGCCTGATTGAGAGGTGTCGCTTTGCTGTTGATGCGCACAAAAATCTCCGCCACCTGTTCTTCATCCACCGAAGACGACACTTCGAGCACGGTCAGTGGGTAGTCCAGGAGTTTCACTAGCCGATCGATGGCGCTGGGGATTAGTCTTTCTTCATCTGCTGACAACTCGCGGCGAGCTTTAATGCGTTGAAGAAACTCGTTGATGAATGCGAAAGTGTTCGTGTCCGGCTTCCACAGTTCGCTGATGTCCGAAATCCATTCCGCATCCTTTTCAATGGCGGGGTTAGTAACTTCAAAATTCTCTCTCAAGGGATGAAAGGCGATGCGAATACGGTGGGAATGGAAGTCCCTGCCGATGACCGGAACTGCTTTAATCACCGCGTATAACGAGGTCAACCGCTGATGACCATCCACGATAAGGAGACGTGACACTTTTTGCTTCTGTTTCGTTCCGATGGTCCGGTGCTCGCCGGGATAGCCGTTCTCCCAGAAGAGGAGATAGCCGATAGGATATCCCCTGTACATCGAGTCGAACAGGTCGCGCACCCTGCTCGTTGCCCAAACAAAAGGCCGCTGGATGTCGGGCAGGCCAATCTCGCCCATATCAACATCCTCTATGAGCTTCTTCAGCGTGTAATCAACCTTTTTGAAAAGAACATCGGCCATAGCAGAACCTCGATCTTACGATTGTCCCGGAAACGTCCTGTTCACGTTGGACGGCTCCAGCCGCTGGAGTTTAGTTGCCAGCTCCTGCTGCGCGCCATTCAGGGCTCGACCCTGCTCCGACTCTCGTTCCATCAGTGCAGCAATCCACCGGGACATCACTTTCCTCCCTCCCCAAAGATGTCAGCATGCCGCCGAATCTGCTCAGCGAGATCCTGATCGTAACGAATGACTATAACCCGGTAGCCCCGCGCACGGAGCTGGCGGCGGACATCTTCATCGCGATCACGCTGATCCGGTTCATCGTGGACCGAACCGTCACAGAAAACGCAGATATTCGGCTCGTAAAAGAAATCAGGAATGCTCCCCAACTCCGGAATCGCCCTCTGCGCCTCGTCCGGCAGGCGGTGACCACCGTGATAGAGCGCCTCCAGGAATTCCCGTTCCAGGTTTGACCGGCTGTCGGTGAGGCTACGCAGCCAACGGTAGTGCTCCCCGCGCGAGCGGGCGTCGTGCCGAAGTTCCACACGGTGGCCCGTCAATTCGCGCAGGAAACTTCGAACCCGGTGGCGGTCTAGCAGGTGAGCCACAAGCTGATTTGAAAAGCTCAGCAAACATTCGTAGCAGGCTTTATGACCATCCTCTGCGAGGTCGTCACCTGTTTCCGGATCGAAGTGCAGCAGCCGCAACGCATCTCGGGCCACCTCGGGAAGGGTATCCGGCTCTTCGACCAGCCGACGGAGCACACCTGCCCCACCTTCAGATGCCTCGTAAAACACGATCGCACGACCTTCTCCTTCTCCCACCGATTCGACCACAAGTTCGGAATCCTCGAGCTGAAAGGTATGTTCGATCGCCCGCTCCAGCGCATACATCAGGCTTGTTTCGAAAACGCGATCGTCCCGCAGCGAGGGCTCCTGAATTCGCAAACGCAAGAGGTTCTGCGTGTCCTGTACGCACAGCTTCACACGCCGTATCGAGGGACGATCCCCTGGAGGCTGAGTGCCCTCTAGATCTCTCTCGGAAACCAGCTCCCCTGTTTTCATGTCAACTAGGAACCCCTCAGTACGACGCGTCCGCCAGCCGTGGTTCACGATTAGGATGGTGGCTGAGGGGGCGTACTGGAGCTCCAGCAGATCCGACACCTGAGATGTAACGACTCGATGCCCTCTTTCAGCCGGTGCAAAGCGATACGCTATCTGCAAGCGGTATCCTTGACGTATGCGCTCCTCTTCGTTGCAGGTGATGCGCTCGCGGCGGCGCACGGCCACGTTGGGCATCTCCAAAAGCGACACGATGGAGGAGTTAGATCCGTCGAAACGGGTGCCACAAATTGGGCACAGATCATCTTCAACTTCGGCAAAGGCAGAGCAAATCCGGCAGAGCTTTTTTTGCATACGCCGCTGTGCCAGCCCGCCCGGCGGTGCTTGAAACCGCACCACCTCCCATTTGGATCCTTCGTGATAGATAACGTTTTGCGGGCCGAACTCGCGGATCGCCAGGAAACGCGGACGGGCGATGAACTCACCTTTCCTTCGCCGTGGCACCCACGCCCGCACGGGCAGGGCTGGAAAATCATAACCGGGTAGAAACCCTTCACTGGCAAGGTACCGATAGGGGTAGAAGTCCCCCTCCTCACGCGCCACGTTCTGCTGCAAAAGCAGATTGCGTTGCCGGTTTGCCTCATCTTGCTGGCGCTGTGCCCGCTCCTGGGCATTTCTGTCGCTCTGCCACATCAGTTCCTGCGCCTCCTGAAGTTGGACACTCGCCGCTCTGTAAAGCTCCCGCCACCGGTCAAAAGCGCGATCAAAAGCATGCGGCGCTTCCTTCAAGACACGCTCCAACCACTGCTCGGTGAACCAACCCGAGCGCTCCAATTCCTTGAGGTCATAGGCCAGTATGCGTTCGAGCCTTGCTCGCAACTCGCCTTGCGCTCGATCACCAAGCTGAAGCTGCGGCGCGATCGAATCCCGAAGCGGCAACGTTTCGAGCCGGTCTATGTCGATCACATCCTGTACCGACCGCCGAAGCGGCAGGCCGACCTGCGCCAGCCACTCGGCCTGCACGTGGGCGCGGATGAGGGCGTCGTTAGTAAGATCGATTCGGGGCGCCCGCACGCTTCCTGCCACCATTTCTTCGCGATGGCGGAAGAAATACTGGTCATGGGGGCGGTAGGCACCGGAGTAAGCTACGATTAGGCCGGGCTGTCCCTGCCGACCGGCCCGGCCGCTGCGCTGGGCGTAGTTGGCCGGTGTAGGCGGGATGTTGCGCAGGTGCACAGCGTCCAGGTCAGCAATGTCGATGCCTAGCTCCATGGTAGGCGAGCAAACCAGGTACGGCAGTGGTGGACTTTCTTCACCGCGGAAACGGCGCTCACGGCGTTCGCGTTCGCCCGTGGCCACCACCTGCCTCGTGTGCTCCCGCGCTTCCAGCGAGGCCAGCTCGTGAGCGGCTTCTTGGTAGAACCGTTGGAAAAACCGATTGACCGGCGGACGTTGACCCGTTGTACGACGCGCCCAGATGGGATCCGGTGGAGGTGGTGTCCCGTCTCCCAGTCGCCAGACAAGGCAGCCAGCGTCCAAACGAAAACATCGGTGATCCTCGAACCGCTCCAGCTCGCGCACGAAACCCTGTCGAACTAACAGGTCGAGCATCCCGTCCAGCAGGATCTCCACGTCCCCGGGATCAATGTTCAGCGATCTCTGCAGGTAGCGTCCCAAAAACGACCGTGTCGTAAGCTTGAAGGAAGCACCGCGGGGCAAGCGCGTTGCCTGACCAGGCCGTAGCATTACAGCGGCCTGGCGCAGGCCGGGGTTATCCGGATCGAGACCCCAGAACTCGTTTAGATACTGCTCAGACCGGCGCCGCAGCTGTTGCTGTTGAGGTTCCTGAAGCACACGGGTTTCGATGGCAAGCCGCTTGCGGAAGTAGTCGAGCACGGCCCGGAGCACCCGAATGCGCTCGTCCGGTGTGCAACTGGCCAAGCCGGGCAAATCCTGGAAGAGCTCTTCACGCTCACCCAGATTGGGAAGCCCATAGTATTCCATTCGCAACAGGCCAACATCTTCCAGGTTCGGCTGCACGACCCGCCATCCGCGGCGGAGGTCTTCGTAAAGCCGGTATTCGATCAGTTCCTCTAACGCCTGCCAGACCTGCCGGGCAGCCGGACTTTCCGGATCCAGTTCCGGGTTCTGCGCAATGGCCGACAGTTCTAGCCCCATACGCCCAACCACCTCGTGGGCAATGGTGTCGAAACGCAGTTCGCTGTGCTCCTGCAACGCGTGATAGAGCGCCGCCCGCAAGACAGCTACCTGTACGAAATCGTTGAAATGGCCGGCCTGGAGCGAGGCGTCCTGGCGGTTGTCAGTGAAGGTGAGCAACTTCGGCCGCAAAGCCCCCGTTTGCTTAGCATGGCGGAGGAAAGCCGTGGCCAACGCGGTGGTGGCGGAGGATCGGCCTTCGGTGGAGAGCGTAGCCAGCTTAGAGTACTCGCCCTCACGCGCCGTGTAGTGCTCGCCGCAGCGCAAGCAGAGCCAGAAGCGCTCCGGTTGCCACCACATGAGCGTTGCTCCCTCGGCCTCTTCTGTGCTGAAAGTGCCGTCCGGAAAAACCCACACTTGGCGAGGTATCCGGTCACGCCAAGTATGTTTCAGCCGGCCGTTCCGGTCGTACCAGGCAGGGGGGATCATCTCTTCCAGATCCGGCATCTCCGGAAAAGCGGGTGTCAGGTAGCCGCGAGTGCTTTCCTCAAGCAGATCCTCAGCATCCGGTGGGAGCGGTTGGAAGCGATCCCTTACTTGAATCACTTGGTAGTGGTCCTGGCCGCAAACGCGGCAGAATCGAAGCGGTACCCAGAGGACTCCACCTTCGTCGGCTGGGCGTTCTTCCAAGCTGAATCTGCGCCTCTCTAAAGGCTCGAGAGTGACGTAAACGGCACGCCCTTGGCTGATGAACTGATGCAACTTGAAGGGGAAGATCGGCTGACCACCGGGTGGTGAAAGATGTAAGGCGTGGAGCAGCACCGCCTGCAGCCTTTGCCGGCACGTTTCTTCGTCCCGTCCTGTGATCTCTGCTAGCTCCTGCGCTGCGTCGGAGAGCGTGCGCGGCGCCCGGCGGCGCAGCCGGCCGGCCGCCTCCACCTCGACACCCAAAGCATATTCCATCCACCGAACCAGTGAATGCCCGCGAAACGCTTCCAGATCGTCAGGCAAGGGGGCGTCGAATCCGCTCCGAACCTCCTCCTCGGACGGCAGACCCTCGGTGATGGGCTCCAGGGTCTCTTCGATGACATTCGCCGCGCCGATGGTATGGCCGAAGAAGCGCGAGGCAAAGTCGCCCACAGCCCGCCGGCGTTCCTCGGCGGTGGCGTCCCTGTGGGCCACCATGGTGGCGCTGGTGCCGATGTGGATCACCGGCTGGCGGTTCATCCGCGCCTTGAGCCGACGCACCAGCATGGCCACGTCCGCGCCCTGGCGGCCGCGATAGGTATGCAGCTCGTCAAATACCAGGAACAGCCGCGAAGCGCCTTCACGGAGCAGTCCGCGATCCTCGAGCCGGACCATCATCAGTTCGGCCATCACGTAGTTGGTGAGGAGGATGTGCGGCGGGTCGTTGCGGATGGCTCGTCGCTCTTCCTCGGATGTTTCGCCGGTGTAGCGGGCAAAGCGCACCGGAAACTCCCGACCGGTGCGCGCCAGGTAGCCCTGCGCCATCTGCTCGAGCATCGCCAGTTGTGAGTTGGCCAGCGCGTTCATCGGATAGACAATCAGCGCCACAGGCCGCTGGAGATCCGGCAATCGCACGATAGCGTCCACGATAGGGATGAAGTAGCAGAAGCTCTTGCCCGAGCCCGTGCCCGAGGTGACCACGAAGCTTTCCCCACGGGAGGCCTTCTCGATGGCATCAACCTGGTGCTGGTAGAGCTGAAAGGGGCGGTTGTCCTGCGTGCGGAAAATGCAGGCGGTCTCGGGATGAATCAGCTCTCTCGCGGCTAGTTCGTCCACGCTGGCGGCCCGCTTGTATGATGGCGAGAGCTGCAACAGCGGCTCAGGCCACAGGCGTTCTTCCTCCAGAAGCGCTTGCTCGATGAACTCCCGCGCCCGGTCGTCGGCGATTTGGATGAACGAGTGAACGAAGTCGCGGTAGTCGCCAATAACCCGTTCATGTAGTTCAAAGATGCTCATAGTCTCCCCCCTACAGCGCTCACTCTGCCTCCTCGGCAAACAAGACGCCTCGCCGATAGACCTTAGCCCTCCCCTTATCCTCCCGCTCTGCCAGGCACTCCTCCAGCCGTGCCATACGAGTTATGCGCTCATACAACGTGTGCAGATCATCTCTAGTGTCCTGCAGGACCGGCCGAGCGGGGTGCATGACCCGGTTCCGTAGATCGTTCAGCCCGCTGGTAGCCCTTTCAAACGCACTGCGCGATGAGAACCCGAGCTTCCCGCGTAGCGGATTGCTCTTTGCGATTATGTTTAGCATGTCACTCAGGTAGAGCATCTCAAAGACAGATACGTCTACATCCTTCTCGGCTAATTCTATCTGCTTTCTCTCGATTTCTTTACGATGGTCTTCGCTTAGCTCGTTCAATACCTCCGCTTCCGATATGCCGTGTGAGCGTATGAAGACTGCCAGCTGCATCTCCAGCTCGGCCAGGCGGAGGTAGAACGCGGTGCGGGCGCCCGCTTTGTTCAGATCGGCAGGGGTAACCAAGCCAGCGAAACCGTCGCCGCTAAGGAGAAAACAGGCAGGTTTTTCCCGCTCGATGAAAAAGGCTATCAGCCGCTCGATCGGCACGTCGTACGTAAGACACCACTCCAGCGTGAGCGGGCGGACCACAAACGATGGATCGGTGATAAGGCCAACGACTTTGTCATCCTCAACGACCGGGATTACGTCGAAGCGTAACCTCCTATCCTCATCCAACACGTGATGGCGCGGACCGTCCCTCTTCCACGTGACCCAATCGGCACGGGGCGTCATGATCTGGGCGGCTGTGAACAAGGAGATCATCTCTCTCATTCGCGTTACCTCCGGGCAGCATTTGCGTTACCGTCGTCTCGCTTGCCCATCGTTCCCAACCCTGCCTACGCCTTCAACACGAGAAGGCGGGTGCGGTATTTTCTAACCTTCTGTAGCTGTTCATGCTCCGATGCTTGGACGACCCCACAAATAGGTGCACTACCCCTTTGCGTCACCCGGCTCTAAAACAGCAAACCGTTCATTGTCATTCCACAGAATGTGCAGTACTGAACTGTTCGTCCTCGCTATATCCCATTGTTCCTGCACTATTCTCGTCTTTATACCTATCATCGACAGTAGCCCCGTAAGAGCTAATGACGTAAACCATCGAATGTTCCTATTCCAGTAATACGGTGCTTCCTGGGCGATTTTCGCCGGAAGAAAAGGGTTATATCTCACAGACTCTGAGTAATTCCAAAGAACATCATACCACCATGCACGAACATCAAAACCGAGCTGTTTATCCTTTGCAAGGGTCTTCTTTAGGTGTTTTTTGCGCGCACTGATAAACGATGCTTCAATGATGTCGGCGAAGTGCTCCTTTTTGCAGGTTGCTATATAGAATTTTCTAAGAGGTGTAGGAATCGATGAATTCCCTAATGCTTCCCAATCAGAGTTACACAACGCAGAGGCCCTCATTGTGTTTGCCCAGAGATAGAACGGCGGACCCATTGCACTTAGTAAATGCCCATGGCGTACGCTAAATATCCCGTCTCTCTTGCCAAATAGATATCTCCGTCTGCTTCTACGGCCACGTTGGAGTGAGCTCGCTGGCAGAAAAAGCGCCAGGCATCGCTCCAATAGAAAGAATGAAAGGACATAGCTAAAACTCTGCAATACATACGCAGCGCCGTCACTCGTAGGAAAGAACGTCATATAGCTCTCAGCATCTGCGCCCCATAGCTCACTTTCCAGGTGGAAGATGTAGGCCAGCTCTGAGTCATTTATTACCCTAATCCGCGGCATTTCTAAGCCATTGAGTTGATTACGAACTTGTCGTGCGTAGCGCTGAGCAACATCGGTAAAAGTCGTCTCAACACTTGGCTGCAGTTGCAGATACGCAATCAGCGCGTGAAGTGAGGCCGTTAGAAACCCATTGATCCAATTCCAGCGCCTTATTGCTTCCACAACCATAACTAATCCTCCTGCGCAACGAGCTTAAATTTAAGTCTAAAACCCTCCAAGGATTTCACGTTTGGCCTCTAGCGATACTCTGAATTGCGTCTGCTTGCGCTCGCTTGAACGAAAGCCGCGCTTAAGGTCAATGCTCTCCCACCTGCAGCAGACGAGGACGGTGCGATCCATCCCGGTGTGGAGTCCTTCAAGATGGACCATGCCCTGGTCGTGACGGATTGAGCCATTAACCTTTAAGATCGAGGCCATTATACTCATCCCCTTTCGTTCCATTTAGCTGTTCCCATGCCTCCAGCACGAGGCGGCAGGTGCGGTATTCGCCATACTGGTGGCTTTCCTTCTCTTTCAGCACCCGGAAGGTCTCGCCGGGGAAATTCCTAACTGCAACGCAGGTCCCGCCTAGCCCGTTCCCGGAAGCTACCTCTAGCTGACAGAGTGCAAGCATCGTCGTTGTGAAACATCGTCTGTTACAAACCATCAAAGGGAAGCTCCACCATTTTGTTACCGCTTTGGATATTGTCAGTGTTTGGCTGCTTAAAAGTTATCTGACCGCCTTGAAACTCCACCTGGCTAATCGTAAACGTTCGGTAGTGTCCACTATGCTTGAATCCTTTTCCGCGTTCTACTTTATTTAACATTTCTAGAACAGGGAATGAGACAATTGAACGCTTATTATCATACTTCTCTCCAATTCGGGGTGTCCGCGGTACATCACGAATTCCAACAAAGTAGAGATGTCGTACAGCGCCAAGCAATAAGTCCGCCACTTGAAGAAGGTTAGCGTGCATGTATTCGGAGGAGTCAGGTTCGTGATCCTTATGGTCTGACGACAGTTGCATGATGGTTGCATTTGGATGAATGGTGACATAATCTCGCAAAGGTGCACGCCCTCTGGATTCTTCGATAATTAGTTGCCATAGAATTCGTTCTTCGTTAAATGGTCTGTGTTCTGGATAGCCGTCACATATGACATGCAAAATCTCGATCCGATTCTCGTCGCTGTAGAGATAGTGCGCTGCACCTTTAAGAAGGATCCGAAGAATCGTCTCATCATGTCTCAGGCGTTTCTCCCTTCTCGTATCCCCTCCATACAAGGTGAGATCAGCACCTTTGGGATAGAACATGACGGCAAGCTTGAATGCCAGCGGTTGTTTCAGCGGTGGCCTCACGTCCTTGGTACGCATTGCTTCAACGGCAAGAGTGACAACTTCAAACAGGGCTTGGTCGGGTTCGATCCACTTCCTCCCACTTAGCCCGGAAAAATGGAATTTCCGATTGCAGTGGCGTTCTTCACGAATGCGCATCATGTGCTCAAAGAAAAGTGCGCTGGGGCTGGACGTATCCTGCGACGGACCGAACAAGGGTGTGTTTTGGCTTACCTGTAACTGTTCTGGAACGAAAAGCAAAACATGGCCCTTCAAGCTCTCTCCGGGCACATCCTTGGTTTCATCGTGGTAAACAATGACACGATTCGTTTTGGCTGATTGTGTCATTTACTTGCTACCTCCAGGTTTAGGGCTAGAATCCGCCGTAACACCTCCTGCCGCATTTTCAGCGACACGGTAAATCGCACCTGTCCCCGCTCGTTCTGGTAAAAACCGTGCTTGAGATCCAAGTCGTCCCAGCCGTAGCAGGCGAGGATGGCGCGGTCCATCGCGGTGTGTAGTTCACGAAGCCGAACAACGTCTGCGTCTTGGCAGTTCGGGTCGTGAAAGAAGTTGTAGGTCTTCGTGAGCCCGATCTGGCGTGCCAACATGATCTGGCGGCGGTGCTTGTAGTACTCCGCGCCAACCCGCGCCGCCTCTTGAAAGGTCTCTGACATCTCCTCCAATCGCCACTCATCATCGGTTATTTGCTGATATTCTTCAGGCGGAAACGGGAAGGTATCGAAGCAGGTGGTCGGGGTGTAGCGGATATCGGTGCGCAAGCTGGATGCCTGCTTGCGAAGCCATACCTCGTGCACGCTCGACTGCAGCAGGGCGAAGTGGTAGTCATCGTCGAAGGCGAAGACAACGGTTGCATCGCCATACACGTAACCCTTGGGCACAAACGCCAGGGCGTGCAGCTCGCTCACGCGGCTCCGTACCAGCACCCGGCGCAGCGGGGCGATGGCGCGGCGCATACCTTTAGCATACGCATCATAGCGCCACCAAGACTTTCTTAAGCGGTCATATCCAGTCACGTCACCACGGAGTTTTTCTCTCTCGGGCTTTACACTATTTTTGACAATTTGTAGGAGTTCAGGATACTGCCTCGCCCGTTCCAGAGCCCAATCGTGAAAGCAGATCACCCAACGGCTGGGCCTTTGCTCGGGATCGCTGTTAAGGTCTTTACCATTGAGGTATGGTAACAGACAGTCAGCGTTGCGTGAGTCCTTAACCAGTAGTTGTTCCGCCTCTCCCGGGTCCACCACAAAGCCGCTACCGCGGACGTTGTCCCCCTGAAATGCCTTTTCTTCATTCTGCGGCAGTCGTTGCGGCTCGGCCTCCGGCTCAGCGTCCAGGCGGGAGGAGATGGAGTCAACCGGTTGGTCGTCGAGGATGGGCGAGTGGTGAATGGCAAGCGGTGAGTGGTCAGGCTTGTAGATGGCCACGAGATTCACTTCCACATTCGCCGTGCCGGGCCACTTGACGAAGCGCTTGGCGAACGTGATCATGCCGCCACGAGCTACAATCACTGCGAGGCCGCCTTTCCGCGTGTCGCCCTGCCCGATGGTGTTGGTAGCGATCATACCCAGCATACCGCCAGGTCGGAGTGCTTCAAACGCTCGGCGGTAGAAAGCTGCACAAAGGTCAGCTGTGTTTACGAACGGTGAGAAGTACGCTTTTAGCCACTTGCGATAGTAGTTACCAAGTACTGTTGATATCTTCTTCCCTCCAAGAAACGGCGGATTTCCCAGCACAACATCGAACCCGCCCCGCCCGAACACCTCGGGAAACTCGAGCGGCCAGTGAAAGAAGCGTCGCTCGTGCGCCAGCGCCCGGGCGTGTGCCATTGCCTGCGGGTGGGCAGCGCCCGATTCCAGATAGCGGTGGAGTGTATCCGTGGTGATAAGCGCCGCTTCCAGCGTTGCGTCGTTCTTGGGCTGGAAGAAGGCCGCGGTCCAGAGGTCACAGGCGGTGCGGTCACGTTCGGCTTTTTGTTGCAGGGTGAGGAAACGGCGCCGCTTCTCGTGGATCGCTTCCGGCGAGTCGTCGGCGATCTGGTCAAGAGTCTTAGCTTCGGCGCTCAAGTTTTGGAGCTCAGCAGCCACATCGAAGGTCAACATCAATTGACCGCCTTTCAAGGCTCGCCGCTCGTTACGGTTGGCCGCTTTCAGCCTCTTAACCGTATCCTTATCGTCGCCAGAGACAGGTTTAAAGGCATCATCCGGGATGCCCTGCTTGAGCGTACTGAGGGCGAACACACCTACCAGCGAGTCACCGCAGCGGATCCGGTGGTCGAGGAAGGTGAGCGGTTTACCTGGCGTGTGGGCCTCGATCCACAGGGCGACGCGGCAGAGCTCCACGGCCAAGGGGTTTTTGTCCACGCCGTAGATGCAGTGGGCCACCACGTCGCGGATCGCCTCCCGCATCCGTTCCGGCGCGGGCTCCTCTTCTCCTGTCCTGATGCGGGCCAGCTCTTTGCCCAACCGGCGCGAGGCGGCGAGCAGAAAGTGGCCTGAGCCACTGGCAGGGTCCACAACCTTGATGGAGAGTAGGGCGCGTTCTTTCTCCTCGCGACTGACTGCATCCTTCATCCGTTCCTCGATCACCGGGTCCAGGGCTGAGCGGATTAGTTCCGCTACCAGTTCGGCTGGGGTGTAGTAGGAACCGGTAGATCTGCGCCCCGAACCAGGGACAAGGTCGAAGTGGGAGCGTGTGCCTGAGGTGTCGATCTGCGGGTGGTAGTCGAGCAGGCTTTCATAGACCGACCCGAGCTCTTCCACATCCAGCGCGGCGTAGTTCACGCGACGGGGCGGGCTGGTGGGCGACTCCCAGTAGTTGACCAGGTCCCAGAGGGCGCCGAGCAGATCGCGGTTGGTGATGAAACAGGCATCGAGGTCCAGAGGGGCGAACAGC
Organism: uncultured Pirellulales bacterium; assembly: GCA_964415045.1. Classification (GTDB taxonomy): domain Bacteria; phylum Planctomycetota; class Phycisphaerae; order Sedimentisphaerales; family Anaerobacaceae; genus CAYPZL01. The sequence continues at coordinate 13,931 of CAYPZL010000113.1, forward strand.
TCGCCGTTGAGCACGGGCAGGCCAAGGAGCGTCGCCAAGGGCTTGCCTCCGATCTGCTGGACCGGAGTATCGTCCGAGAGCAGCTTCCAGAGGACCCGGAGGGAATGCCAGAGGTCGTCGTGTTCGGTGTAGGCAGCGCGATGATCCACCAGGCGGCGCAAGCGGCTGACGCTGTAGTGCTCCAGGTAAAGCGGATTCTGGCTGATTAATCCCCGGTCTTCGGAGACGAACAGGAACAGGAAGCGATAGACCAGCCGCAGAAGCTGACGGTAGAGTTCCTCGGGGGCAAGCCGGGTGGGATCATCGGCGTCGGCTCGAACCCGGTGTCGTAGCTCGTCGTTATTCGGATGCGCGAGGAATCCATTGGCCAAGCGCTTAATACATTTTTCTACTCCATAGCGCAGCCCGTCGCGCACCTTGCTGCCCTGCTCTACCGACTGTTGGTAGTACTGTTCCAAGAGACACCGGTGGGACTCGGCCCCGGCCTGGGGGAAACGGGTGCGATGTAACAGTCGGTACAGGACAGCGAAGTCCTGGAATAAATGTTGCTCGAAGACGGCCTCGAGGTCGAACTCCACATAGCACTGCCGGCGGATGTAGGTGCTGTCGCGCAGTAGCCGTAAGACCTTCCCGTTGCTGACCAGACCCCACAGGGCCTCGGTGCGGTTGAGGAACTCCTGCACGAGGGAATGGGGCGCCAGCCGCGGTCGGCCGCTCGGAGCGAGGCGCCCAAGCTCTTGTCGCACGCCGACGATGTGCACCGGAGGCGCGTCCTCAGGTTCGCCGGCCCGATGGGAGATGGCAAAGGTCATCCCGCCGACGACGTAAGCACGTCGGTTGTAACGCAGTTCATAGCCGAGTAATCCAAGGAACGGAATGACCCAGGCGTCGCGCGTGACCGTCGTCCCGAGATCTTCCTCGGACAGGCGTTCAAGTCGATGCTGGAAGACCCGCCATAAAGCCCGAGCATCGGCGAATGCGGCCGCGATCTCGTCTGTGAGACTACGGCGACCGCCCAAGTCGAAATCGCGCGGCTTCTGGCCAGGGAGTTCCTCGGCAAGAAGTTGGTCTACCAAGTCGGGGGCGAACAAGCCTCCTTCGATGCGGACAGCAGGAAGGGGCTTCATGGCTTCACCACCGGCTGCAATACCAGGATGCCCAAGAGATCCGGGGAAAACTGGGGTTTGACTTTCAGCTCCCGCACGCGAAGCGACACGGCCTTGCGGACGCGCTTGTGGCTCTCTCCCAGTTCCTGCGCTCGCTGAGTAATTCTCGCGCGGATCACTTTTTGAACCGGGCTTTTGTCTCCCCATTCGCCGTCCGCTGCTCTCCACTCGCCGATTTCCGCAAGGGCCGTTTCTACCAATTCGCGCTTTTCCGCGTAGGGAATATTCGCATCAGGCTTGGCATCGGCGAGGAGACGCAACGCCCCGTCGTCACTGAGCCACGGGTCCTCGTCCACACCTAAGGGGTGGTAGCCCACAGCAAGCACCTCTTCGGAGAGGAGCGGCGCCCGGTCGGGGATCTCCACCAGGTAGCGCACACGCAGGAGAAGCAGGGTCGTAAGGAAGTTTACAGCCCGAGTTCGTAGCACTCCGCACCGGGATGCCACGGCTTCCTTGCCCTTGGTCAAGGCTTCCTCCAGGAGATATCGCGCCAGCGCCGCCACAAATCGATGGTTGCGGCCCACGTACTCCGCGCCTTCCGGCGTGGGCGAGACAAAGCTGATCCGCCAATCGCCGTCCTTTATCTCCCCGGGCAGCTCGAAACGAACGGCATCGGGGAGGGTCGCCGTAGCTTGCGCCGACAGGTCAACGCGGAACACATGGGAGTGCCTCCGGTCAGGGTGGATGGGGAGGCCGATCCGCTGAGCAGCGCTCAGAACGAACTCCCGCACCGAGTCCGGATCGCCTAGGACCGCGTCGACGGCTTCCAGCTCACGCTCGACTTCTTCCGGTTTGAGCGCCCGCTGGGCAAAGCGCGTGCGATTGATCCGTTCGCGCTCGGTATCACGGTCCCAGCGCCTGTGGAGCCGCTGAAGATCCTCGTTTTCCTCAAATAGCCGCATTTGGTGCGCTTGGTCTCGATGTCGTAAGAAGAGCGAGTTAAGAACAGCCTGCATCACTGTTTCGCTCTCCTCGGGAACGGGAACATAGGTACCCAAGGCCCGATGGATTTCGCGCGCCTTGTTCAGCAGCACTTCGATCACAGCCCCATCGATCGGATTATCACGGCCGTAGAAGCGCACGGCCTTTACTTGACGAGCTGTCTGGCCGTAGCGGTCGACGCGGCCTTCACGCTGCTCGAGGCGATTGGGGTTCCATGGCAGGTCGTAGTGGAGGACGGCCGTAAACTTCTCCTGTAGGTTGATGCCTTCCGAAAGGCAATCGGTGGCGACCAGCACCCGCGGTCGGTCACGGTCGATTTCGGCGATCTTCATGCGCCGTTCTTCGTCGCCGATACGGCCGGTGATGGCGGTGACCTGCACGCCGCCACCAAGGGCGTGCCGCAACCCGTCCGCCACGTACTCGGCCGTCGCCACGTATCTGCACCAAACGATGGGATGAAAGCCTTCCTGAATAAGCTTCTGGGTAACTTCCACGCAGCGGGCAAGCTTGGTATCCTGCCCGGAATTGCGAAGATCGTGAGCGAGACGCGCTAGTTGACGTAATTTGCGCCGGTCGCTGTCGGGAAGGCTAGCTCTTGCCTCTTCTATAGGCGGTGTGGGAACTTCATCGTCAGTGATATTGTTTGAGGCTTCAAAGATAAAAGGGGCGAAATCAGGTTCTTCCTCGCTCAGCTCAAGTTCACCCTCCCGTTTCTCCAGGGCCGCGACGGCCGCCGCCGGACTGGACATCACGCACCGCAACAGGGCCAGCGCGCCCCAGTAGCGGACCCGGCGCTTCCGCTCTTCCAGTTCCCGGCCCGTGCGGACGATCTCGGAACAAAAGTCATAGGTCCTGTCAAAGAGCCGCCGGTAGGCATCTGAAAGGGAGTAAGTCCCGTCAACGGGATCGCGTTTCGGGAAACACTGTTCCTCTTCCCAACCTTGCTCGATGTCCTTGCGGGTCCGTTGCACGAAGTGACGGGCCAGCACGATCCGCTCCGGCTCCCGCAACGACCCCACGTCCCAATCACGGAACTCGGGACGCAAGAGGCCCAGAAGAGAGCGGAACGCGGCCTCAACCCCACTGTGAGGCGTGGCTGTGAGCAAGATGAGGTGTCGACGCTCATCTTGGGCGATTTTCTGCAAAAGCTGGTGCCGCTGCTGCTGGCTCTTGTTGCGCGTACTCGCTTCTGCAGCTCCGTGCACCTCGTCCACAATCACCAGCTCAGGACAGAACTGCAGGAACTGATACCTGTTCCGGTCGCTCTTGACCCAGTCAATGCTGATGACCTGAATAGGGTAGTACTCATAGATACTCTTGGTTTTCGGCTTGTTACGCTCGAGGCGGCCGATAGTACTGGAGCGGATGACGACGGCTTCGAGGTTGAATTTCTCACGCAGCTCCTTTTCCCATTGGTCGCACAGATAAGGAGGACAGATGACGGCCATACGGTGTACCTCGCCGCGGTCGATCAGTTCTCGCGCGATCAGGAGCGCCTCGATCGTCTTGCCCACTCCCACGTCGTCGGCGATGAACAACCGCACCGGATCGAGGCGCAACGCCATAAGAAGCGGAACGAACTGATAGACGCGTGGGCGAATAGAAACCCTGCCCAATGACCGGAGGGGTGTGGCCCCGTCGCGCAGCGTTAACCGAGCGGCCTGCCACAGCAGATGAGCACTGGCAGCATCCGAAAGGTCCTCGGATGATGGCGGAGGAAACTGCGACGGACGAATGCGCTCCTCGGGCAGGGCGGACTGGATGATGGTTGTTAGAGACCTGTGGACCGCGACCACCTCATCGGTTACACCCGTCAGGGGCCGCAGTCGGTAGATGTTCTCGTCATCGCTGGGGAGGAGGACCCAGTCCCGATCGCGCAAACGTACGATGCTTCCAGGCTGCATTTCATCACCTCATCTGTTGAGGACCGGCAAAGAAGCTTTGGGCACCTCGCACTTCTCCACCGCCGCGACCCGCTCCAAGATATCGATATAGTCGGGATGGACCGGGAAGATGTTGACGAACTCGTCCATCCGCTCGTTCATGTGGCCGTAGAACTTGACGAAAGGTGTGAGGTATTCGCGGATCTTGGCCTGCTGCTCACCGGTCTTCTTGAGCAGGCGCTCGACTAAGTGTTTAGCCCTCTGGAGAATCCGGCTGAGACGGCCCCAAGGAATCTGTAAAACAAGTTGTTTGATAATTGTCTTGTCCAGAAAAGCTTTAGCAAACTTCATCATATACCAAAGGTTTTCGGCCGCAGAGTTGAAGCGGCGCTCGGCAAGGGCACATGCCCCGCTATCTTGTCCGCTGCCTGCCACAAGGTCTGCTCGAAGCCAAGCGTTGCGCCGTTTGCACTCTTCGCGGACTTCCTACGCGCCATTACGTCCCCCATTCAAACCCGGGAATACAAAACAAAACCGCCCCGCGGGCATTCCGCCCCGGGGCGTCGAATCCAGCGCGAAAGCACCGTTGAATTCGTCCTTTCACTCCATCCCACCCTCTCCCGTCTATTCATGTATTATACAGCATCCTCCCGTTCGGCATGAAACGAAACGGCATTCCCCTTCAGGGGGTTTTCAGCGCAGAATCGACTCCACGCCCCGGGCAATTCTTGCGACAACGTAGCAAA
>CAYPZL010000114.1:0-18306 GCA_964415045.1 uncultured Pirellulales bacterium
CCAACGATTTCCTTGAAGAATATAAGCCTAATCTCCATTTTGCAAAACTCTACTCGTATTATACGGAGTGGTCTATGCCGGAGATGCCTGAAGTTGAGAATATGGCCTTGGGCCTGCGGGCGATCATCGTGGGCAGGCGCATCGGAGAGGTGCAGGTGGCCACTCCCGGCATGATCCGGGGGCCGTATCGGCGGCGGTGGCGGCGGTTTCTGGGCGAGTTTGCGGGTCGGCGAATTGAGCGTGTGGGCCGTCGGGCCAAGCGGCTGATCCTTGCGGCGGAGGGAGACGTGGCCCTGGTTTTTCAATTGGGCATGACGGGCAAGTTCCTGTTGCCTCCCGGTGGGGCGGCGTCGCAGCACAAGCACACGCACACGCGACTGGTCATAGCGTTTGGCGATGGCTCGGAACTTCATTTTGTGGACATGCGGCGGTTCGGGCGGGTGTGGTGCCTGCGCGAGCTGGACCCGGACGATCCCGACGCGGCCCTGGAGGCCGCGGGCATGACGTCGTTGGGTCCGGAAGCGTTGCGCATGCGCCGCCAGGCTTTTGAGGAGGCGCTTCGCACGCAGCGTCCGGTCAAGGCGCTGCTTCTGGATCAGACGCGAATCGCGGGGCTGGGCAACATCTACGCGGACGAATCGCTGTGGGCGGCGGGCGTGCATCCGGCCCGGGCCGCGACAACATTGGACGGCGAGCAGGCCGGCGCGTTGCTCCGGCAGATCAAGAACGTGCTGAGGAGGGCGATTCGCGCCGGCGGCACCACGTTCAGCGACTTCCGCAACGCCTACGGCGACATGGGGCGGTTTCGTCGTCGGCTGAAGGTCTACCAACGCCACGGAGAGCCCTGCAAACGCTGCGGTGCGACGATTGAACGGCTCGTCGTCGCCGGACGGGGCACACACGTTTGTCCGCGGTGTCAGCGGCTTTGACCGGAGATTCCTGTTTCGATTGGCGTCGAGGCTCAGCGATACTTCGGCGCGATGAAGGCCTGGGCGCCGTAGTTCTTCACGCCCCGGGCGTCCCAGGCACTGAAGGACTCGACCCGGCCGTCGAGATAGCCGGCATTGAGCTTGACCGTGGGTTGCTTGTCCATCGTCGGGTCGCGGTAGACGTAGTAGGGTCGGGCCCGCGCGCCGCGCTTGAAGGGGTGCGAGGAGCACCAGGTCTGCTGGGGGCTTTGCCAGAGCAGATTGGTGTTGTTGGTGAGATAGAACAGCGAATCCTGGACGACCAGTCTGGTTTTGGAGTCGAGCCGGTCGGCGCCGGCGAAATGGCCCTGGCTCTTGTCGACGTGGGCGGAGGTATCGTGGTTGTATCCGTGATAGCTCCACAAAAGCATGAAGGTCGAGTGCAGGGGCGCGTATCTGCCGGTGCGATAGAAGTCGCCGTAGGTGCCTTCGGGGGCGCGTCCGGAGTTCTCCGGGGGCCAGAGGGTATCGTCCTTAATCGCCGCCAGGCCGCAATTGAAGACGCCCACGTCGGGCAGGTACGGCGAGAGGTACCGCCCGGCATGGTGATAACCGGGGCTGTCCACGTTCGCCACGGGCCCCACCTGGTTCCCCAGCCAGTTCAATTCGTAGGGCCGATGGTAGTTCGATCGGGCCGTGATGGTCGACGGGTGTGGGGGCAGACGCGAGTCGTTGTTCTCAGCGTAGGTGGTCAGCCCCAGAATCAACTGGCGCATGTTGCTGCCGCACGCGATCATGCGGGCCTGCTGGCGGGCCTTCTGCAGCGCCGGCATGAGAATGCCCATCAGCAGCGCAATGACGGCAATGACGACCAACAGCTCGATCAGCGTAAATCCCTTTTTCTTCATAAAGCGACCGTCCTTCGGAGGCGCCGTCGTGGCACCGGCTCTGTTATGTACTCGTCGAAGCACCGTATGGTTCAGCCCGTCTTCCTCGGGCCGATGACCATGCGAAATCCAGTTTTCCGGTTGCGTGATCCGGCCGGCGGCGCCGGCTTGTTGGCGCCGCCGCCCGGTCGTCTGGTCTTTCCGCGGTGTTTTCAGCAAAGCGCCGCCCCGGGTTTTCCCGGTTACGGCGCGGTCACCCGGATGTCGTCGATGAACACCACGCCGGCGCCGTCCGGAGTCGGAGCGGCGCGGTTGCCCACGCCGATAGCCATCTTCTTGACGGCGTTCACCGACACGCCCGCGTCGGTCAGGTCGGCGAGCGGGATCTTCCACTCGGTCCAGCCGGTTACGGCGGTGACGGCCGCATCGGGATGCGGCACAACGGCGACTCTGCCGGCGGTGTCCTCGACGGCGACGTACATCGCAGTCGCGTCGTTCGTCGCATCGCCTCTGATGTATAGCGTCAGATCGGTGACGCCTTCGGCCGCCCAGTTCTCGGGCACCGCCCACGTGCGCTCGGCCTCGGACACGTACGGCGAGGCGGTGTTGTTGTAATACAGCGGCATCGCCTGCTGGCCGCCGTGCACGTTGGCGGTCTCCATGATGCTGCCGTCGAAGTACGGGCTGTCCACGCTCCAGATGTCGTGCCCGACGGCACCGCCGGTGCCGTTGCCCGGGTTGCCGGGCTCGGGCAGCGTGTAGCCGATTCCGTCGATCCAGAACTCGAAAACACGCTCGCCGACTTCGTTGCTGTAGCTCTCGAAATCGTCGACGATCAGATAGGCCGGCACCGTGAAGCTCCACACGTCGCCCTCTTGGACGGTCGCGTCGGCGGCCACCTCGTCGATGCGCCAGAAGTAGGCGCCGCCTCCGAGCTCGACGAGTCCCGCCAGCGAGAAGCTGGTCGTGGCCTGGTTGCCCTGATATTCGGCCGCATCCTTGTTTGCGGCGCGGACGGCTTCCTTGTCCGCACCGAAGTACACATCGTGCGAGACCGCTCCGTCGCCGGCCTGCCAGCGCAGCGCCGTCGCCTCGCGGATATCCGCGATCGCGCCGCGCGCCGGCTCGGGATTCGAGGCCAGCAGCACGTTGCCGCGCATCACTTCGGCGATTTCCTGTTCGGTCAGCACCTTATCGTAGATACGCACGTCGTCGATCTCGTCGAGCCAGGGCGCGTTGTGCCAGGGGGTTTCGCCGATACGGACCACGCCGCCGGCGGCCGTGTCGATCGGTTCGTCACCAGACATGGCGGATGTTTCGACCGCGCCGTCGACGTAGAGAAGGGTCTCTAATGCGTCGGGCGATCCGTCGTCTTCGAGGACAATGGCCACGTGATGCCACTGGTCGTCGGCCAGGTTCTGGAGGCCGTAGTTGTACCCGCCGTTGACCTCGATCCGCAGACCGCCGGTCGCATCCAGGCGCATACGCCATTTCTGGCCGGCCACGTTTTGACCCCACGACAGAATGGACCGATTGGCGATACCGGTCCTGATCCAGGCGCAGCAGGTGCGGGAGGCGGTGCCGGTGATTCCCTCGTAGGGGGCCTCGACGTACGCGTCGTCGGCAAACGTCAGGGCGCTGCCCTGGAAGCCGTCCGTCCACTTGGCGGCGCCGTTGATCGCGCCGTGATAGCCGTGCCCGGACCAGTCGACGGCGGTTTGGCCTTCGCCTTCGTCGAGGGTCCACCAGCCGGTGAGACTGGGATCCGTCACTTCAACCTCGGGAACCGTGGTGAAGCTCCAGACGTCGCCCTTTTCCGTGGCGACCCCGGTGAACTCGTCTACGCGCCAGTAGTAGGTCTTCTCAGTCTCCAGCGGGCCGGGATCGTAGGTCGGATCGACGATCATGAAACCGCCGGTCGTGGCGTCGTTGACCTCGTCGAAGCTCTCCCCGAAGTAAACGGTGTGGAACAGCGTCCCCAGGCCGGTCTCCCAGGCGAGATCCTGGTCGGGGTGTGCGTACTGAATGCCGTCGGCCGGCGTGGGGGCCCAGGCGACCGCGGGTCGAACCTGGAAGCTCCAGACGTCACCGGTCCAGGGACTATCGGGGTTGGCCTCATTGACCGCGTCCACGCGCCAGTAATAGGTTTGGCCGGGAGTCAATCCTGCCGCGTACGCCGGTATCAGAGCGGTGCTAAGAGACGTCTGGGTTGTGGAGACCGCTTCCACCTGCCCGGCGCTGACGTCGGCGATACTCTCACCGAAGTAGATACTGTGCGAAACTGCATCGTCGCCCGGCAACCAGGACAGGTTCACCGATGTGCCGTCGACTATGGTTCCATGCATAGGGGTGGGGCTGGATGCCTTCGGCCGAAAGGCCAGCAGTGCAATCTCATCGGCCGTCAGCACTCTGTCATACAGGCGGACCTCATCCATCGCGCCGTCAAACCCGTAGGTGGCAGGGGCGTGACCGGAGTTGCCCAACACCACGGTCGTGCTGGCGGTATTGATTACGCCGCCGCCACCGGTGCCACTCTGGCCGTCCAATTGCCCATCGACGTAGAAGCTGACCTCGTCAATGCTCGCGCCCTCGCCGTTAGTCACCGCGACGTGATGCCATTCCCCGTCATTCACCGCGGTCTGAGCCACAACGCGCGAGCCCTGAATCTCAAGCCTCAGCGCCCAAAGCGTTCCGTTGCTGGCCGCGGCGTTCAGACGAAAGCTGTATCGTTCTGTGGGGTTGTTCAGTCCCCAGCCGACCATGACCGCATTGTTGTTTTGCACGGGTTCCGGTTTGATCCAGGCCGTCACGGAGCGCGCGGCGTTGCCCAGTATGCCGGTCTGGTTGGTCTCGATGCGATCGGCGTTGCCGGAATCGAAGAATATGGCGGCTGTGCTCCCTTCGATCGGGGCGGCCCCGCTGGTAATCCAGCTTGCCCCGATGAGCGTGCCGTCTGCATTCGGCGAGCCCACCAGTGCCTTCGTCGTGGTGCCCGAGCCTTCCTCCAGATCCCAGTGAGCCACGAGGCCTTCGGTGAGGTCTGCATGCGCGGCGCCTTGAGACAGCCCGATCAGCAGAACGACGAGCACCGGGAACATTACTCTCTTGACCATGATAATCCTCCTTCACCCAAACAAGGTAACAGTCATCCTCCGCAGATATGTTTTGCGTCAGGAGCAGGACGAGCCCGTTTGTTATGGATCCTGTTCCGGCAGATTATCTCCTCTCTCACTGGATTTCTCAGTAGCGGCGGCGTCGGCGGCCGGTGGCGGTGCGAGCGCCGGTTCGACCGGGACGGGATGGTTTCTCGGCGTGCCAATGGTGTCGGACGGTTCCTAGCGGCCCTGTCGGCCGAGAGAGTTGCTTCGTTGTCTGTCGGATTCGCTGTCATTCCGGCCGGGCACCAACCTCCAGAAGGAAAACGCCGTACATGGCGGGCTCAAAAACAGCCCACCTCCATTATAAACGCGCGATGGCGAAATCTAAGGCTTATTTTGCATTTTTCCGCTCGGGTCACCGTGCGCGGTCCTGAGGTTTGCCGTTTGCGTACGCTTTGTGCGGGCCGCAGATCGTGGCAGCCCTTTGTTACGGCCGGGTACGCCGGGCCTGACGGATCGTTTGGAGAAGGGAAGCCATCTCTTTGACCCGCTGCGGATGCTCGGCGGCGAGGTTGTTTCGTTCGCCCAGGTCGTCCTTGAGGTTGTAGAGCTGCGGGTTCGGGTCGTTGCCGAGCTCGATATTGACGTTGCGATTGACCTTTGGTCCCTTGTTCGGCTCGATGTACTTCCAGTGGCCTTTGATCAGGGAAAGGGCCCGGGCATGCTCGACGAGATGGTCGCGGCCGGTCTGGGTCTTGCCCAGCAGCGCATCGAGCACGTCGAAGCTATCGGGCGCGTCGTCGGCGCCGAGTTTCTGGTTCGTGAACGAGGCCAGCGAGGCGGTCAGATCGATCTGGGAAAGCAGGGCCTCGGATTGCCCCGGCTTGACCTTTCCGGGCCAGCGCACGATGAACGGCACGCGCGTCCCGGCGTCGAAGGCACTGTATTTGCCGCCGCGAAGGGGTCCCGACGGTGTGTGTCCGTTGAGCAGTTCCACCGCCTGGTCCCGGTAGCCGTCGTCAACCACAGGGCCGTTGTCACTGGTGAAGATCACGATGGTGTCGTCGGCGAGGTTCAGGCGGTCCAGGGTCTTGAGGATTTCTCCGGTGCAGAAGTCGAGCTGGACGATGGCGTCGCCGCGGGGGCCGAGGCCGCTCTTGCCGGCGAAGCGCGGATGGGGCACGCGCGGGACGTGGATGTCGTGGGTGGAGAAGTAGAGGAAGAACGGCTCGTTGCGATGGGTTTCGATGAAATCGACGGCCTTGCCGGTGATGGTGTCGGCCATGTCCTCGTCCACCCAGCGAGCGGCCTTTCCGCCGGACATGTAGCCGATGCGACTGATGCCGTTGACGATCGTCTGGTTGTGCCCGTGGCTGGGGTGCATCTTGAGCAGTTCCGGATGGTCCTTGCCGGTCGGCTCGCTGCCGATGGGTTTGCCGAAGCTGACCTCGATCGGATCGCTGGGATCGAGGCCGACGACGCGGCGGTTCTCGACGTACACGCACGGCACGCGGTCTCCTGTGGCGGGGATCAGGAAGCAGTAGTCGAAGCCGATGTCGAGCGGGCCGGGTTTGATCTCTCCGTTCCAGTCGATTTTCTCGTCGCGGGCGCCCAGGCCGAGATGCCACTTGCCGACAACGCCGGTGGTGTAGCCGGCCCGCTGGAGGACCAGCGGCAGCGTGGTTCGGCCCGGCTCGATGATCATGCGGGCGTCACCGCGTGCGATGCCCGTGCCCTTGCGGCGCCAGGAGTACTCGCCCGTGAGCATGGCGTAGCGCGAGGGGGTGCAGGTCGCCGAGTTGGCGTGGGCGTTGGTGAAGCGCAGGCCCTGTTGGGCGAGGCGGTCGATGTTGGGCGTTTTGACCTTGGTCGCGCCGTAGCAGCCGACGTCGCCGTAACCGAGATCGTCGGCGTAAATCAACACAATGTTGGGACGTCTGGCCGGTGCGGCCTGGAGCTTGATGGGCAGCAGGGCCGTGGCGGCAGCCAGGCCAAGCGATTTCACGAACCTGCGACGCGACATAACATGCGATTGCATAAGACCTCCGATGATTGTTGTCTGCTACGTGAACCGAATCAATCCAGCGTTTCCACGGCAACGGGCCCGACTCCGACGTTCGCGGCCAAAGCCGATACCTCCCTACCATACACGAAATCCGGACCCGGGGAAACAGCTTCCTGCCGGGGTCGTTTTACCCACACCCGCGTGACAATCGCAGAGTCGATCCTTGAGAATCGCGGCGTTTTGGGAGATAATGCGGGCGCAGCCTCCGGAGGACGGGGGCCTCGGTATGACGCAACCCGAGCATCGGAAAGGATCTGTCATGAACCGTAGCCGCACGAAGAGAACCTGTTGGATGTGCTTCGCCGCTTTGACGCTGTTGCTGGTGGCATCTACCGTCGGCGCCGCCCCGGCGGGCAAGAGCCCGGTCAAGGTCTTCATCCTGGCCGGCCAGTCCAACATGGAAGGGCACGGCATTGTCCCGCTCGATCTCAAGAGGAACCAGGGCAAGGGCAGCCTTGAATATCTCGTCAAGGATCCCGCCGCGGATCGGCGTCTCAAACGCCTCGTCGACAGCGACGGGCAATGGGTCGTGCGGGACGATGTGTGGATCTGGTACCTGGGGCGCAAGGGCGGGCTGACCGTCGGGTACGGCGCCCGTCAGGACCGCATCGGGCCCGAGCTTCAGTTCGGCCACGTGGTCGGCAACCACTTCGACAACCAGGTCCTGCTCATCAAGATCGCCTGGGGTGGCAAGAGCCTCGCCAAAGATTTTCGTCCGCCCAGTTCCGGCGGCGAGGTGGGGCCCTACTACAAGAAGATTCTCGAGCATACGCGGAACGTGCTGGAGAATCTCGGCACGCTCTTCCCCGAGTACGCCGACCGGGGCTACGAGCTGGCCGGCTTTGGCTGGCACCAGGGCTGGAACGACCGGGTCAATCAGGTGTTCAACGACGAATACGAGAAGAACCTGGCCAACTTCATCCGGGACATCCGCAAGGACCTAGGCGTGGCGGACCTGCCGTTCGTCATTGCCGAGACCGGCATGAGCGGTCGCCAGGAGACCCACCCGCGGGCCCTGTCGCTGATGCGGGCCCAGGCGGCCGTCGCCCGGTACGAGGAGTTCAAAGGCAACGTGGCGTTCGTCGAGACCAAGGATTTCTACCGGCCCAAGGAAGTTTCCCCCTCCGGCCAGGCTTACCACTGGAACACCAACGCCGAGACCTATTTCCTGATCGGCAACGGCATGGGCGAGGCGATGGTCGAGCTGTGTCATGCGCGTCAGCAGCGGGCCCGCCGCTCACGATAGCCCGCAGGGCGCGGCGGCGCCCGGCCGTGGCGCGCACAATACCGGACGTTGTCGCGACCCGAAAAAATTTTCGCTCTTCTTGCTTTCGCTCTCAGAGGCCCGTTCGACCCCAATATGAGGGTGGGACCGAAAATGTCGCTGAAGACGCCTCCCTCACGCGCCGATGCAGAGTGCGGGATGGATGCCCGGATAAGATGCCGGCCCCCAGACGCTAACGGCCGAGGGATCGTCGCCGACCCAGGCCCAGTTGAAGGAGCGCCAGTCATGGCCAGAGCTTGGCGAGAGAGCAGCGCAAAGGACAGCAGCGACACCGTCACTTCCTACCCGGACCCGCTTAACACGTTCATCTGGAACGCCATTCTCGAACGAGCCACGGACGTGCATCTGCATTGCGTGGCCGAGGGCGTTCGGGTGTTGCACCGCGTGGACGGGGCGGTTTACCCCAAACGGATGCTGGGGCCGGAGGAAGGGCGGAGGCTGCTCAACCAGCTCAAGAGTGCGGCGGGGCTGGACGTGACCCGGGCCTATGCTCCTGTCGAAGGTCAGATCGAATGGCCCGACGGCAACACCAGTTGGGAGATTCGCGTCACGATGACGCCCGTGCGCAATCGCGAGTCGGCGCACTTGCGGTTCCTGAGTGTTCCGACCGAGGAATGGGACGTGTCGGGCCTGGGTTTGTCGCCGGCGGATCGAGACAAGATCGCCGGGGCGGTCAGCTCGCTGAGCGGGCTCGTTCTCGTCACGGGCCCCACCGGCGCCGGCAAGACCACCACCATGTATTCCCTGACGTCCCTGATGGACCTGCGCACCACGACGACGTTCTCCATCGAGGACCCGGTGGAGTTCCGGTTGCCCTACGCCCAGCAGATCGAGGTGGACGAGCGTCACGGGCTGACCATGCACGAGGGCCTGCGGACCATTCTGCGGATGGACCCCGACCTGATTCTGGTCGGTGAGATTCGGGACAAGGATTCGGCCATCGTGGCGGCGCGGGCGGCTCTTTCGGGCCGGCTCGTCCTGGCCACGATTCACGCACAGGATGCGGCCGGAGCGGTGGACGCCCTGCACTACCTCGGCGTTCCCCATCACATCATCGGCAGCTCGCTGCGGCTGATCATCGCCCAGAACCTGGTTCGCAAACTCTGTCCCGCCTGCGCCCGGCCCCGCGATCTGGACGATACCGACCGGGAGCTGTTCGCACGCTTCGACGTGCAGCCGCCGGCGAACCTGCTGGAGGCCGCCACCTGCGGCGACTGCAACTGGTACGGCTACAAGGGACGCAGCGGCGTCTTCGAGGTCGCGCCGGTGGACGATGAAACCGCGACCCTCATCAGCTCCGGCACGCACCACCGGGAGCTGGTCCAGTGCCTGCGCGCCGGAGGCGTCCGGTCGATGGCTCAGGACGCTCTGGAGAAAGTCGCCAACGGCATCAGCTCGATCGATGAGCTCACTCGCGTGTGCGGTGTCGCGCCGAACAGAGGGGCGGCCCGCGACGATACGCCGGTCGAAATGGTCGCCGGATAACCCACCCGCGCATCGGTCGCCCAGAACCGGTTGCCCTCACGTCTTGCTCCTGCCGGTCGTGCGCCTGCCGCGCACCGGTCGCTACCGTCCGACGGGCGGTTCGGGTATCTCCGTCACCGACAGGATGTAGCTTCGGCGGGAACGGACGAACTGCTTGATCGAATTGCGTCGCCCGCCTCCCAGGCCCTCGGCCTGCAGCGCGTCGGCGGCGTCGTCCAGGAACACGTCGAAAGGCGTCGGCGGGTTGGCCGTCCCATACGAGGTCTGCCACGGGCCTTCGGCCAGGTCGCGACACGCCTGGAGATACAGCCTCTCGTACTTGGGATGATGCAGGAACTGGTTGACCTCGGGGAACTGCCCGGCGTTCATCGCGAACAGGTCCGTGGAGGGCCCGTTGCCCGATCCGAGCGTAAAATCGATATCCCACGGCAGGAGGTACCACTTGCCCTCGGGCAGCGCGTAGTAGAACAGGTTGTTCTTGCCGCGATTGTACCCGTAGCTGTCCCAGTCGCCGACGGCGTGACGAATCGCCAGCACGCGGGCGAAGTGATTGGGATCGATCACCGACTCGACGCGCTGGGTGTACGAGGGACTGCTCGACGGTGTGTTCATGGCCACGGCGAAGTCGAACAGATGCTGCCAGTTGTCGTTCTCCCGGTGCGAGCGCTTCTCGAATCCCCAGCGATAGGTTTCCTTGAGCAGCGGATGCCGTGAGTCCTGCTTGAGACCCTCGTCGAGATTGCTGAAGCCCGTTCCGTCGGCGGTGTACTCGAAATAGTCGTCGATTTTGTGGAGATACCCTTCGTTGTTTTCGGGAAACCACTGATCGACGTAGTCGCCGTCGATTTTCTGGACGTCCTCGTAGATATTGGCGACGCGGCCGTTCATGATGAGCCGGACGTACTCTTGCGTGGAATACTCCAGGCCCATCTTACGGTAGAACCAGTAGGAGGCGCGCTCCTGCAGGGGGCCTCGGCTCCCGCCCTCCATGCCGTCGAGGTTGATCTCCTGGCGCTTGCGGAACTTCTGGTCCGGGGGGAAATCGATCCGGAAGCCATGCCGGTCGGCCGGGTAGGGCGATCGTCCGGACCCGTTGCGCAGGAACGGACTGCCCCGGTGGCGAATGCCGCAATTGTAGAAGACCTCGCTGTCGTTGTAGACGAACGTGCAGTCCAGCAGCTCGTTCGAGAGGTTGGGACGCGAGCGGAACGTGTCGATGACCTCGTTTGACATCCAGACGCGGTAGGTCGCGAATCGCGTGTTCACCGCGGTGTCGCCCACGCGCACCAGGCAGGTGCGATTGGGTGCCTCGGCGGACGGCTCCAGCACGGTGGGAAAGCGCGTCGAGACCGCGCCGTCGGAGGCCTCGATGTAGAACGCGCGCATGGTTCCGCTGCCGGCGCCGGGAATCGTGGCGGTGTAGATGCCGTCTCCGGCGGTGGCGTCGTTGCCGACACCGTCGTCGAGCATGAGCGTATTGGCGAAGCTGCCGGCGCCTTCGGAGCGATAGTACAGCCGGACGTAATACACCCCGTCGTTGTCGATCACGCGGGCGGTGACGACGATGGGATCGCCCGCCGCCGGAATGACGGGGGCGTGCTGCACCTCCAGAATATCGGGGGCGCGATTGGCCGTGAAGGCGGTGTTCTGCAGGCCGGGCGTGCCCAGATTCAGCGGCATCTCCAGCTCGAACGCATGCGCCGGTCGCGGCGGCTGCACGGGCGACCGCTCCCGCGACGTCCGCAGCAGCAGAAACGGGCAGCCGCGCAGCCAGCGGGCCCAGCCCTGGAACGTCACCGTGCTGTTGCTTTGGCCGCTGATCGACTGATTGATCCGATTGGCGCCGGGATCGCCGTGGCCCGTGGCGATCAGGTGCAACGCGCGCGATCCGGAATGACGATCTTCCGTCGTCACGAAGGAGCGGACGTGGTTACCGAGGATGCGCCAGGGGGCTTCGCCGCTCTCGAACGTGCCGTTGCTGAGGCGGTTGGTGCCGTTCATGACGAGTTGCAGGTCGTCGAGGAGGACCTCGCCCCGATTCAGGAGGATCACGTCGAATATCCGGGCCTGGTCGCGCGTGTATCGGTTGTCATTCTTATCGATGGTGAAGGAAAACGGCTGCCAAGTGGTCTTGCCGCTTTCGTCGCTGTCGGCCCAGGCGTCCGGGGTGTCGTTGTTGCTGCGGGGATCGCGCAGTTCCAGGCTGGCGCCTTGCCCGTCGGCCCAGGAGGGCCAGCGGCCGCCGTCGTAATAGGTCACTTCGTCCGCCGTGACCAGATAGGTTTCGATCTTGCCGGTGTTGGGGTCGGCCTGCTGGAAGGGGCGGGACAAACGGATGCGCTCGCTGTGATCGTCCAGACGCCCGTCGTAGGGCCCGACCAGGTTTGATCCGACGACGAGGTTGTCGTAGACGGCCTCGAGGAGGCCGGGGTCCTGAGCCACCACCAGATAGGACCCGGCGGGCAGGACGGCGCCGTCTTGAAACTCATAGTCGATGCCGTCGGTGAAGGCCCACCCGTCCAGGGCGATGTCCCGGTTGCTGCGGTTATACAGCTCGACGTACTCGTAGCCGTCGTCGCGGGTGGCGTGGTGATACATGATTTCGTTGATCACGACGTCGCCGACGAGCGGCTGGGCGTTGGCCGCTCCGGCCGTAGCGAGCGAAAGGCAGTCCAGAAAGTCGGACCCGTCGGGAAATCGGCCGTAGGTGACGTCCGGCTCCATGACGCCATAGCGGACCGCGTCCAGGACGCGCAGCGGCTGCGGCTCGGCGCTGCTCGTGGCGGCCGTGACGTAGACGGTTTCGCCCGAGAAATCCAGGGCGAAAGGAAATCCCGTCGGAGCGTTGCCTTCATACGCCGTCCAGAACTCGCCCGGCGCCAGCACGACGCCGTCGGGCAGCTTATATTTGAGCAGGTCGGTTCGGTCGTCGCTGAGATACACGTGGTCCAGCTCGACCGGGACGGGACCGGGGTTGTACAGCTCGATCCAATCGGCGCCGGGGGCGGCATCGCTGTTGGCCAGCAGCTCGTTGATCAGGAGGCGGGCCCGCGGGTCTTCGCCCCCTCCGGCCGGCTGGATCACCGCACCGAGAACCGGGCTGGCCATGCAGTCCGAGCTGCCGGAGATCCTTGCGTTGTGGGCCTGGATAGCCAGCACGTTGGTGCCGGGCACCAGCAGGTTCAGGTAGCCCGTCAGGTCCACATTCATCGCCGGCGGGTCCCAGGCGGTGCCCCCGTTCTGGTCAAAGGTGGGCGGATTGCCCGGCAAATCCCCGGAATCGGCCACGCGCGTGCCGTTGAGGTACAGTACGAAGGCGTCGTCGTAATGGACTTCGGCCCGCAGCTCGGAAAACGAGGCGATGTCTTCCCGGCTGATCGTGAACGGCAGACGCGCGTAAACAGAGATGTACCCGCCGCTCATGTCGTTGAGCCGGGTCCCGATGTACTGCAGCTCGGCGGAGCTGTTGCTGTATCCGTAGCCGCTGGGACCGTCGATCCAGGCGGTGGTGGCGGGGTCGTCGTTGAAGCCGATTTCGGTCCAGGCGGTCGTGGCCTGGCCGCCGGCGCCCGGCGACGGTTCCTGCGTGCCCTTGAAATAGCGTCCCGGATGGCCCAGATTCACGAGGACCACCAGTGTCGGGTCTTCGGGCTGGGCCTGGACCTGGTCGGCGGCGCCGGGCGTACCGCCTATGAGCGTGCTGGCGGACCAGGTTGTGGCCTCTTCGGCGTCGCCACCGAGTTTTGCCCTTATGAGCGAGTGGCCCGTCCCGTCGGCCGCTGCCGGCCAGGGAGGGGCGTCGTTGTAACGCACGGACAGGAAGATCTCGCCGTTCTCGTTGGACAGATCGACTCGCTCGCCGCTGTTGCTCAGGCGTCCGCGGAAGGGGCCGTAGACGCCGGTGATGCCGTAGGCGGCCTCCAGGGCGTTCGGGTCGCGCGCCACCACCAGGTACTCCTTGGCGCCGAGCGTTGTGCCGGGGGGAAATACGTAATCGATCCCATCGGTGAAGGCATAGCCGGCCAGATCCTCGATGACAGCCCGGTTGTTGTACAGCTCAATGAATTCGAGGTTCTCCTCCGCATCGATCGGGTGATACATCAGTTCGCTGATCACCAGCCCCAGACCGGGGCGAGGGGCCGATAAGACCCCCACAGAGGCCACCATTAGCAGGGTACACCAGTGCTGCCTCGCGTACTTCATGGGCGAATCATCCTTTCCACAACGCAATTTGTCCCGTCCGCCGAACCGGCAGGAAGTTATCCGTGACTGCCACTTCTACGTCAGACGTTTTCGGACGGTTTGTTATTGCCCGGGCTCGAGACGCGGCGGCGTCGCGACGAGGTCTTTCGCTGGCCGCGGGCGAAGCTGCCGTTGCTTCCGACCCGCATGAAGTGGCTCAATACGCCGAAATTTCCGGCGCAGCCACTGGGTCTGCAATGCCCGGCCGGGCCCCCTAAATAAGGTTCCTAAAGCCCTTCAGTGTGCTATTTTAACAAATTGACGGCGCAGTTTTTACCGTTTTTCCTATTTTCAGGCCGTTTTCGCTGCTTCGTGTCCCTGTTTTGATGGTCTATATGCCAGAAGGACCGTGGCGACAAGCGGGAACGTGTCTGGAGAATGGCGACGTGGAACTGCCGTGCTTGGCAGAGCTTGTGGCGAACTCATCGGGATATGTGCCCCCGTCGATGCGAGTGGGAGCTGCTGGGGATGCGGCAGGTGCGGTGGAGTTGGATTCCTTCCGACACGCGTACGCCGAGACAGGGCCTTGCCGCGGAATCTCGCTCATTGGGTGGCAACGAGGCCGTCAGCGACACTTTGCAGACCGCGCGTAGCGGTGTAGACCGTGCGCCTGAAGATGGTTGAGCAGGAGAAATCGCGCCACCGGGTCCGTGGTATTGCCGGCGCATCCCAACACCAGCGAAACAGCCAGGGGCAAGAGGGCGAGCAGGGGGTGTGACCTCGTCCCCAGGTTTGTCCGCGGGGGCGTTCGCCAAACGGCGAGACCGAAGGAAATGAGAGCAGGTGGCGCTTCGGTGTGCGAATGCTTCGTCCTTCTCATCGTCTGGCTCCAGCGAGAGGTTCCGTCCACACATGATCCGGTTTGCAGTCTACGGTGCGCGCCTCGCGTTGTCAATCACGGAGACTTCGCCTTTTTGCGCTGGTGGCGGCCTCCGGGCTTGCTGCGTGTAGTCAGCGGGTATAGACTGTCCGCTATGTCGCGCCGGATCGCCGGGATGGGGCCCCCGGATGTTCCTGATGGCCTCGGAAGGGATGGCGACAATGCGAATGCCTATTACGACAGCGCGACTTATCGCTTTGGACAACCGTCAATCCGCGATTTTCGGCCAGAAACGCGGCTTTGTTGCTTCCAATCAGGCTATGTCGCGCTGTCGTACTATTCTGCTGGCAGCGGCTCTGGGTTTGGCCGGCTGCGGACGCTCCTTGGAGATCGCCGTTACGCAGCCCGTGGTGGAGAGCCCGCCGGCGACCGGCACGCCCACCGCCGGCGCCGTTTCCATCGACATCACACCGCCTCCCGGGATGCCGATGGGCGGGTATTCCCTCCTGGCCAACAAAGGCATGGGCTTCCGCACGCGGCTGAAGGCACGGATTGTGTACGTCAACGACGGCAAGGGCAACGCCGTCGCCCTCGTCCAGACCGACCTGACGGCGGGCTCGCTTCTGGTGCACCACCAAGTGGCCGAGGCCGTGGCGCGGAGGACCCATCTGAGACCCGGCGACATCGCCATCACCGCTTCGCACAGCCACTCGGCGCCCGTCAACTTCTTCGACAACGATTTCTACAACAAGCACACCTCCAGCGGCGCTGGCTTGGAGCCGCGCTTCCTGGAGTTCGTCGTGCAGCGAATCGCAGAAGGCATTCTGGAGGCGTGCAAGACCCGCCGTCCGGCCCGGGTCGCGACGGGGCGCAAGGACATCTACGGCTATAACCGCAACCGGTCCCTGAGTTCCTACGTCCTCAACGAAAACGTCAAAGATATCGATCCGGACGATCCGCAGGCGGTCTTTCGAGCGGTGAATCCGGCGTTGTTTATGGTGCGTGTGGACGTGCGCGACGACCGGGGCCGGTATCAGCCGTTGGCGGCGTTCTCCAGTTTCTCCGTGCACGCAACGGCGCTGACGCCCCCGGTGCAGGTCTACAACGCGGACCTGTTCGCGTATGCCCAGAAGGACCTCGAATGGGCGATTCAGCAGAAGTATGACACGCCGTGGGCGGTTGTTCACGCGCTGACTGCCGGGACCCAGGGCGACATGGCCCCGGCCCTGCCGGACCGGGGGGACAACATATTCGGTCATTTCCCGGTGAACTGGAAGGAAGCACGCGAATTGGGACAGGGGATAGGCCGGGAGGCCGTCGGCCTGTTCGAGTCGTTGGGCGACGCGCTGACGGCCGATGTCACCGTGAGGTCCGCGGTCCGCGAACTCAACATTCGCGAAAACAACGTGGCCGACGGCGTCACGCTTTGCAAAGATGCCGCCGTGGGCAATCCGGTGACTGCCGGCGCCTACGAACGCCGCGCGCCGTGGCTGGCCGCGGTACCCTTCCTCAGAGGCGGCAACCCGATGTCACGCCGCTGGTGGTTCTTCAAGAACGGGTGCCAGGGCAACAAGCGGCATTTCGGCTTCTCGTGCCTGCAACCCCTCATCGAGCCCAAGGACAGCTTCCCGGATACGGTGATGTTCCAGCTCATCCGCATCAACGACACCGTGATTCTGCCGCTGCCTTTTGAGGTGACGGCCGAGTCGGGTCGGCGCATGGCGGCCCGCGTTAAGCGCGAGTTTGAACGTGCCGGCGACGACCGTATCGAGCACGTGTGGGTGGCCGGCAACGCTAACGGGTATTTCGGTTATACGACTACCCCCGAGGAGTATTCCCGACAGAACTATGAGGGGGGACACACGCTTTACGGCCGCTACTGTACGCCTTACCTCACGGCGCAGCTTGGCCTGCTCGCGCACGATCTTACGGCCCGCGGCTGCGTGCAGGAATTGATGCCCAGTTGGACCTACCGGCTCAAGACGAACACCTTCTACCCCCAAGATCGGGCCGGCACGGGCCTGCGGCGGGTATTGCGCCAGCCGGCGGCCGTGCGGGCGGATGCGGCACATGAAGAGGATTACGTTGCGTTCCGCTGGCAGGACGTGGGCCCGTCTGGGATCTGCTTCCACCAGCCGCTGAGCCGCGTGGAAGTCAAAACCGGCGGTCAGTGGAGGCTCATGTCGGCCGACGGAGAACCGATCCACGACGATGGGTATGACCTGGAAGTCCGCTACCTGGGCAAGCGCGACAACGGCATGGGCCAATACGAGCTGCGCTGGTACAACCCGGTGCTCGGGGGCGAATACCGTTTCCGGATCGAACCCCGGGACCAACGTCCCGCTCTGGTCAGCCGAGCGTTCCTATATCATGGATTTGCAGGCGGGCGGGACACGAAAGCGGCGTTGGCCTTTGCCACGGCCGAGTAACCGCTGCTGGTTGCGGGAGCCGTCAAGGATTAACAGGTTGGCCCGATAACGCCTTGGGGAGGGGCTTGAAGAACGCTATCGAAGCGGGGTGGCAACGGAGTCGTCACAAAACATTGATGTTGGTATGGCCGTAAACGCGTGTTACATCAGCCCGGTGTCGCGACGTATCGGTTCTGCTTTGACAAATGACCGACCTGCCCGGCGTCGCGGGCAGGGCAGGTCGCTCTCATTCTCCGGCGGGGGACACCGGGGTCAGTTCAGTTCGTCGTCTTTCCAGTACTTCTGGCCGGCTATCGTCGCTTGCAGGGCCAGTCCGGTTTCGGTCATCGAGTAGACCGAGATTTTCGACCTGATGTCCCCCTCGACGCTTCCTTCGGCTCCGGTCTCGCCGGCCTTGGCGGCGGCGTCGGCATGGGCGCCGAAGTCCCAGCCGCTCTCGACAAACTTGTCCATCGCCGCCTTCTCGTTGAAGATCATGACGACGCGGTAGTCTTTGGCGCCCAGTCCGAGGCCGACGCCTCCGAGGGCCATTTTCATGTAGGTGCGTTGCTTCGTGGCGTTATCGACGACCACGCCATACCCGCCCCCGGCACTGGCGATGAGCAAATTGACGTTGGCGTTGCTGAAGACGCCGTAGCCCGGAGCGTTCTTGACCTTTTCTTTCGTCTCCGGGGCCTCCTTGTACAGTCTCTCCAGAGTCTCGGTCTCCATGTCCGCCACGGCCTGGCGCTTCTCCACGATGGTCAGGTTGCCCCGAGGTCCGCATCCCGCCACCATGGCGACGACGGCCAGGGCGACCACGGTCTTCACTGCTGTGCGCTGCATGCTCTTTCTCCTTTCCTCAATCATTTACAGTCCATCGCCCCTTGCGGTGACGCTCGGCAGGAAGCATCGGCCGCAGAGGCAAATCGGACCCTTGTTGCCCCGAAAAGGGCTCTGTCATTGTAGCCCTCCGCCGGTCCTGTGGTTCGGAAAACCCGAGAAAAACCCGTAATTTCCACGATAGACAGCCGGTCGCCAGGATAGTAGAAGAGTACTCAAGTTGACTGACTTTTTCGATTGGTCTGGGGCGTGGGGAACAGGATTG
>CAYPZL010000115.1:0-18240 GCA_964415045.1 uncultured Pirellulales bacterium
ACGACGATTCGCCCCAGAAAATTCCGCAAGTTTTCGCGCAACTGCGTAACTTGGGCTAAGCCCATCTCGCTTCTCTCGTCTTCCCGTTCCCGGCATCGATTTGCCTCGTGACATCCCAAGCTCTCGCACGGACGCCGGCGCGGTGGTATAATCCGCCTGAGGTACGGCTGTGATATGGCACGCCATTCCTTTCACGGTCGTTGAAATCCGTTCTCGACGGATCGCTATACAATACTGTGTTCTGTATGGAGGACCCCGCAATGACGGCATGGTATCGATGGCCGACGATTCTACTTGCACTGGCAATCTGCGCGCAGGCAACCGCCGCCGAGGACATCAAGCCCGACAGAGAAATCGTCTACAAGACCGTGGGCGAGACAGTGCTGCGGCTGCACGTATTCTTTCCGCCGGATCATCAGGCCGGCAACCAGCGTGCTGGCATCGTGTTCTTCTTCGGCGGCGGCTGGGTCGGAGGCTCGCCCGGCCAGTTCTATCCTCACTGCCAGTACTTCGCCTCGCGCGGCATGGTGGCGGTCTCGGCCGAGTATCGCGTCAAGTCGCGGCACGGGACCAGCCCCTACGAATGCGTGCTCGACGGCAAGTCCGCGATCCGGTGGCTGCGTTTGCACGCTAGCGAGCTCGGCATCGATCCTCGGCGCATCGCCGCCGGCGGCGGCTCGGCCGGCGGACACGTCGCGGCTGCAACCGCCACGCTGGAAGGTTTCCGCGAGCCGGCGGAGGGCCGGGAGATCAGCGCCACGCCTAACGCCCTGGTGCTCTTCAATCCCGTCTTCGACAACGGTCCCGAAGGCTACGGACACGAACGCGTGAAGGATCGATGGCGCGAATTCTCGCCCCTGCACAACATCACCGGCGAGGCGCCGCCGACCATCGTCTTCCTGGGAACCAAAGACAAGTTGATCCCCGTGTCCACCGCCCGGGAGTACAGAAAACGCATGACCGACGCCGGCTGTCGCTGCGACCTGCACCTGTACGAAGGCCAGCCGCACGGCTTCTTCAACTATCGCGACAGCGAAAACCCCTACTACAACGCCACCGTGTACGAAGCCGACAAGTTCCTCGCCTCGCTTGGCTACATCCAGGGCGCACCGACGATACCGAACAAACAGGTCAAGGCAGCGTCCCCATAACTTCGCTTCGGGTCGCCAGGGCATCCAACGCAGTGGTGTGCCCACACTCCGGGCTGCATACCGGAAAAGGAGCCGACTTGCATGTCTCCGGAGGACAACAAGAAGATCGTTCGTCGCTACTATGAAGAGGTCGTGAACACGGGAAACGTGGACAGGATTGCCGATTTCCACCTGACCATCGAGCAGCAGATTGCCGAAGGTGATTGGGTCGTGACCCGAATCACGCCACAAGGGACTCACCAGGGCGAGTGGCTGGGTATCCAGCCTACGGGCAAGGCTGTCGCATTCACCGGCGGCAACATCGACAAGGTGGCCGACGGTCGCATCGTCGAGCACGGCGGAGCCGCCAACCTCCTGGAGCCGCTACTGGAGATCGGAACCATTCAGGTCGTGGGCTCGTAAGGAGGATGCCTCACATCGTTGTCTATTCGATCTCGCCCGCCGTATGGACGGCGCCGGGCGGTGTGCCGGGTTCGTTTAGATATACTTGGGATGGATGCCGTACTTCTTGATCTTATAGCCGAGGATGCGCTCGGTGACGCCGAGTTCGCGAGCGGCGTGCCGCTGGCGCCCGCTGCACTTCTTCAGCGCGTCCACGATCAGCTCGCGCTCCTTGTTGGCGATGATCTCAGTCAGCGAAGGCGTCGGCCCGGCCTCGCCGCGCTCGGCCATCTGCAACGACGGCGGCAAATGCTCCGACCGTATGACATCGTCGCCGCAGAGCAACACCGCCCTTTCGATGCAGTTCTCCAGCTCGCGGATGTTGCCGGGCCAGTGGTAGCGCGTGAGCATGTCGATGGCCGGCGTGGAAATCCGCGTGATCGGCTTGCCGTTCTCCCGGGCGAACTTCTCCAGGAAGTGATCGGCCAGAAGCATGATGTCGTCCTTGCGCTCGCGCAGCGGAGGCAGAAAAATCGGAAACACGTTGATCCGGTAATACAGATCCTCGCGAAACTGCCCTTCTTGAATCTGCTCTTCCAACGGCTTGTGCGTGGCGACGACGATGCGCACGTTGGTCTTGATGGTGTTGAGGCCCCCGACCCGCTCGAACTCCTTGAACTGAATAACCCGTAAGAGCTTGACCTGAAGGTTCGGCGGAAAATCCCCGATCTCATCCAGGAAGATCGTCCCGCCGTGGGCGCGTTCGAAGCGGCCGAGCTTGCGCTCGACGGCCCCGGTAAAGGCCCCCTTCTCGTGGCCGAACAGCTCGCTCTCGAGCAACGTCTCGGGCATGGCCGTGCAGTTGACCTTCACGAACGGCTTGTCCGCCCGCAGGCTGTTGTAGTGGATCGCGTGGGCGACCAGGTCCTTGCCCGTGCCACTCTCGCCCCGGATCAGGACCGTGGCGTTGCTGTCGGCCACCTGCTCCACCAGCCGGTAGATCTCCTTCATGGCGTTGCTCGTCCCGACCATATTGTGGACGTCGAAGCGCGTCTTGAGCTCGCTGCGCAGGCGGACGTTCTCGTCCCGCAGGAGCTTGCGCTCGGACTCGACCAGCTTGTTGAGCTTGACGGCCTGGGCGATCATCGTGGAAATCACGTTGAGCAAACGAATACTGGCTTTGAAATCGTCCCCCCTGCCGGCCTCCCGGTCGACGCTGAGCGCCCCAACGGTCCGGCCCTCCAGCTTGATGGGCACGCAGAAGAAGGCCGTTTTCTTTCCTCCGGTCTGCTTGCGGGAGCCCGTCTTGTGCACGAAGCGCGGGTCCCTGGAGATGTCGGGCACGATGATTTCCTCGCCGGTCTGCACGACGCGGCCGGTAACGCCCTCCCCCACCTTGTAGCTGGCCCGCGACCGGGACCGCTCGCTCAACCCGTGCGCGACCTTCGCCTCGATCGTCTCGGTCTCCAGGTTCAACAGCGTGATCGTGCCGCGCTGCAGTTTCAGATGCGTATCCAGCGACTTCAAGATGCTCTTGAGCGTCGCCTCCAGATCCAGCGACTCGGCGAACGCCCGCGCCACGTCGCTGAGAAGCTCCACCTCAGCGGCAAATTTCGCTTTGGCCATGTCTGTTCCGTTCCTATCCGAAGCTAAACAACAAAATTGTAGCTTGTCAGCGATAGAATACAATTTTGTACCCTCGAAGGCAACCCTTCGTTCGCGTCATCTCCAACAAAAGCGCTCGCCGCCAAACACGATCCTCGCATCGGTCGATGCGGCAGCGGCACAAACGACCGTTTCCCCTCGTCCCCAAAGGTACCACTGCTCTGTCTCAGTTCATCAGCAGGTTGTCATGCTGAACGAAGTGAAGCATCTGGGCTGAGAAGGAGAAATCAGCCTCGCGTCAGAAGGGGCATGCGATGAACGGTCTGTACCAACCTGTGGAACTTCCCGAGATCAATCAAACTTGCGGCACGGGGTGGATGCCGCCGCAACCCGACCTGAGAGACTACACCGAGGAGAGCCCGAAGATCCTTGAGATGACCAAGGCGCCCTGCTGATCCGCAACTCCTGGAGTACCGGCTGGGGAGACAAGGGATATGGCTGGCTGCCCTACGACTACGTCCTCAGCGGGCTGGCCCTGGACTTCTGGTCGTTGTTGCAGATGGAGTGGGTCAACACGAAGAAGTTCGGGCTGAAGAAGTCCTGAGGCAAGCCGGCAGCAATTCGACTCACGAACGCAGCACACTCGACTCAACATGTTCGCTGCCGCTGAATAAGGCGTATACCTGCGTCAATACTCATTCTGTATACACCTTATGACGCGCGACCTTTGGCAGACGGATTGCGTCACCTGTGAACTTGATCGCGAAGTCGCTCAAAACAGAGGGGCCCTGTCTGTACAGGACCCCTCTGTGTAACACAGCACAGGTTTCTACAATGCATTCGGATCGTTCGGATCGCACTGGCCGAGTGAAACACAGTTGAGCCAGTTCTCCAGAAGCAGATCCACATCGTCCTGGTCCACGTCACAGTCCCCGTCGAGATCGCCTACCAGGGGAACATAGCCCGGCAGGGACTTGGCCGCTTCGCAACTGTCGATGTAGACGTTGATCGTCAGGGTGTCCATGGCCTGGTATTCGCCGTCATCGGCTTGAAGCTCCAGAACATACTGCCCCAGAGCCGACAGGGTGATGCTCGTGTTCAAGGCCGCGGGGTCGGCGATAACGGCATCCGTACTGTTGGGGTCGTCGGGCTGGGAAACCACGGTCCAAACCGACGTCGTGGGATCGGCATCGGTCACGGCCCCGGTCAGCGCCACCTCGACACTGCCGTTGTCCAGCCAGGTCGTTACGTTGGCACCGGCGTCGACGACGGGCGCCAGGTTGTCCGCGTAGAAATCAAAAAGCGGGCCCAGATTCGGATCCGCCGCACCGGGGGCGTACGTGTCCACCGCCCAGAAATACCGGGTCCCTTTCACCGTCTCCACCTGAACGGAGGCAACAGTTTGCTTCTCGACAATCTTCGTGAAATCATCGCCGGTGGTCCCGAACCACACATCCACCGGTGTGCCGGCATCCACGGTCCACTCCAACGTGATGCTGCCGGGAACGACGGTGATACTGTCGGCCGGTACGGGATTGAAGGGATGCAGTCCCTTGACGATGAGTTGGTCACCGACCGTTTCCACCACCACGGTACCCACACCGTCATAGGCCGTAATCGTACCGTCGGCAATGTGATCGTTGACATTAGCGAGACGTGCATCGGAATACGCCTGCGTCATCACACCACCGGAGAAATCCATTTTGGCCTTTGAATTGGTGCCCGCACGGAAAACCAGCGGAAGTGATGCATTGGACAAGAGATTCAAGGAACCACCACGGATTTCCACGATCCCATCGCCACCGGTACCCTGGCCGATCTGAAATGGCTGATTGTATTGATTCACAACGCCACTGTAGTCGATCACCAACTGGGCGAACCCTTGACGTCCAATATAAATGCGGCCGTTATTCGTAGCGCTGGGATCGCCGCCATTGTACACACCGCCCAGAACCTCCAGGATATGACGATTGCCTTCCTCGCCACCGCTATAACCGACGATGGTCCATTGCGAAACCGTCAATTGCGCGCCGTCCACCAGCCTTAAAAGACCGGGAGCGTTATTGAAAGCAGCGTTCTTGATCAGGCCGGCATCATAGTCGAGAATGCAGGTTACACCGTTGGTGATTTTGGCCTTGTCCTGCTCGCCCGGAATACCATTGCTCCAGTTATCGGCGTCGCTCCACAAATCGCTCGCGGCTCCCGTAAAGGTGGTATCCGCGGCAGACAACGAACTCGCCAACAATAAGCTAACACAAAGCCCCCAGCAAATGCGCGATTTCATGACAGAATCTCCTTCGAAGAAACAAGCTGCGTTACTTCACCGATTTCAAAGCAAAGGCGTTCCTTTTTTCTGTTTCCCGTCCCTGGACGTGAAGTTCTTGAAGCAGAGAGGTCCCCACCTATGAAAACCTCTCTGCCCAGAACACATCATCGGCACTCACAGCTTACAGTGCATTCGGATCGTTCGGATCGCACTCGCCGAGTGCCACACACTTGAGCCAGTTCTCCATGAGCAGATCCAAATCGTCCTGGTCGACGTCACAGTCCCCATCGAGATCACCTACCAGGGGAACATAGTCCGGCAGGGACTTGGCCGCTTCACAACCGTCGCTGTAAACATTGATCGTGAGGGTGTCCGTAGCCTGGTATTCGCCGTCATCGCCTTGAAGCTCCAGAACATACTGCCCCAGAGCCGACAGGGTGACGGTCGTCTCTAAGGCCGCGGCGTCGGCAATGACCGCATCGGCACTATTCGGGTCGTCGGGCTGGGAAACCACGGTCCAAACCGACGTCGTGGGATCGGCATCGGTCACGGCCCCGGTCAGCGCCACCTCGACACTGCCGTTGTCCAGCCAGGTCGTTACGTTGGCACCGGCGTCGACGACGGGCGCCAGGTTGTCCGCGTAGAAATCAAAAAGCGGGCCCAGATTCGGATCCGCCGCACCGGGGGCGTACGTGTCCACCGCCCAGAAATACCGGGTCCCTTTCACCGTCTCCACCTGAACGGAGGCAACAGTTTGCTTCTCGACAATCTTCGTGAAATCATCGCCGGTGGTCCCGAACCACACATCCACCGGTGTGCCGGCATCCACGGTCCACTCCAGCCTGGTGCTGCCGGGGACAACGACGATACCGTCGGCCGGTACCGGATTGAAGGGATGCAAACCCTTGACCACCAGCACATCCTCTTCCGTTCTTTCCACCACCACGGTCCCCACACCGCCGTAGGCCGTGATGGTGCCGTCGGCGATGTGATCGTTGACATACGCGGCACGCGCGTCAGTGTACGCCTGCGTCATCACCCCACCAGAGAAATCCATGCTGGCCGTTGAGTTGGCACCTGCGCGGAAACGCAACGGGAGTCCTGAATTTGACAAGAGATTCAATGAGCCGCCGCGGAGCTCCACGATGCCCTTGCCACCCGTATTCTCGCCGACGGCAAACTGCTGGGCGTTGAGATTCACCACCCCGGCGTAGTCCACTACCAGCATGCCGCTTCCCAGAAACCCGATGAACATGCGGGCATTGGCATTGTACACGCCACCCAGGACTTCCAGGAGATGAGGCTCTTCCGGGGCACCCGCGTAGCCAATGATGCTCCAGTCTCTGACACTCACTTGCGCGCCGTCGACCAGCCGCAAATGGGTGGTATTACCACCTTCCAGGGCGGTGTGCTTGATCACACCGGCATCGTAGTCAAGGACGCACAATGCCCCGCCCTCGATTTGGACCTTGTCATCGGCATCCGGAAGACCGTTATTCCAGTTGTCGGGGTTGCTCCACAAATCGCTCACGGCCCCGGTAAAACGGGTATCCGCGGCCAAAGAGCACGTCAACAATAAGGCAATACAGACGCCCAAAACAAGTGGTGACCTCATGATAAAACCTCCTACCCAAAATGGTTGATTGATTTGCCCGACATACACGTCGGCAAGCGAATTGCACCCTTCTTATGCACGGCTCGAACGAACGAGCCCTAACTCTCCACACGTGGAAAACAACCCAACCTCTTACAATGCCACCGTCTACAATCGTCCGCAGTCTCCAGGCCATGTATTCGCCGGAAATCCCCATGTGGCTTCGTACATGGCACTCCCGTACGGCATAATTCTAATCCTATCACAAAGAGGATTCAGTTTCAACATGTGCCGACCAATCTACAAAAAAAAACCAATACATACTGATTTGCTGTAATTCGAGCGTTTTCGTGCCTTTTCGACACTCTTCGACGGGCAAGTTGCCCTGATCAACCGTCTTTTCATCCACCGTAACTACCCCCGGCAGGCAGTCACCGGCTGACGAAGTGGACATAGTTGCCTGCCACCATGCCCGCGTCGCGCCGCGTCCAGGATGTTCTTCTTCGTCGGCTTCACGATCTTCCTGGCGTGCTTGGCATGGTAGTCGGCCATGGCCCACACGCAGCGTCGTACCGATGACGCCAAGAAACATCGTGTGGAAACCCCGCTTCTTATAAGGTAGTGGCCGCTGTCTCGGCCGCCAGCCATCGGTGGCTTCGCCGCTGCGCGACGGCGCTCATTCGCCCGACTCAGGCTTGTCGCTCCTTGACATTCCGAACAACTGTACGAAGAAGCCGATACCGGCCATGAGCAACGCGTTGGAGAAGACCAGCAGGGAGAAGGAAACCGCCGTGGTGGCGTCGACACCGTAGAGGGACAGGAATCCAATCAGGGTGACTTCCCGGACGCCGAAGTTGGCGACCGAGATCGGCAGTCGGGCCAGGACAAAGACCACGGAAGCCTGCCAGATGAACGCGGTCAGGGGCACGGAGATGCCAGTGGCCCGGGCGACACAGAGGTAAATGACGGCGCTCAGCAGCGTCGAGATCACGTTGAAGCCGGCCACCTTCCCGTGGAAAGGCCAGCCGCACGAGGCAAAGGTCCGGCTGCTCTCAATCGTCTTCGTCACACCCCGGCGAACCACCGCCGGCAGAGGCTTCAGCACAAATTCCGAGACGACCACCAGTTTCCTGGAGGCCAGCGGGTGAAGCAGCAGCAACGAGCAGGCGACGGTGACGACCGCCACAACCAGACAGAGCCCCGAGATCCACCGCCCGCTGACGGGACTGACCAGCGCCACCACGATCAGACTCAGCAGGACCCGGACGAGAATCTCCGAGACCTGGTTGTAGACCATCGCGCTGAGGACGCGGGCCGCCTTGCCGGTGAACGAGCGCAGGATGTACCATTTGACGCCCACGCTGATCACGCCCGGCAAGATCAGGCTGTACAGCGTCGTGACGGCGCTGGCGCCGAAGATCGTCCGCGTCGGCACGCGGCAGTCCTGCTGCTCGAGGATAAACCTCAGGCGGACCGCCCGAATCCAGTACGCCCCGATCCCGATCGCCCAGCTCAAGACAACGTACGACCATTTCGCCGAGCCGAGAGCCTCGGCGAGCCCGTCGAGATTGATCCGCCCGAGGATCAGCCACAACAGCCCAGCCGTCACGGCCAGCCGCAGCAGCAGCTTCAAAATGCGTTTGCTCTTTTCTGTCATCCCGTCGTACTGCCCAAAGACCCGGACCACCCGTCCGGCAACGCGACAAAGCATAGCAGCAGTCGGACGGCGCACCAATGCAAAAATCTGTCGCCTCAACGAAACACCACCTCGGGCCGAGGGCGCGAGCCCAACCGGCGCCGCAGGCTGGAGGTCGAAAACGCTTGCATATTTCCGCCGGCAGCCGTAAGACAAAGGTGAATGTACCATAGACAACGCGGCGCCCAGGCGGGCCCCGGCAGGACCGGGATGTCCCTGCCCGAGGTCCGACGGAGGCCGCCTGAAAGGACCGAACGGTTGTGACTGTCACGTCGGCAAAAGTGTCGCACAACCTTGAGTGCCATGGCAAACACACGTGGACAAGATGAATCCGTGCTGGAGCGGATCGTGCCCAACGGCTTGTGCGCGGGCTGCGGCATGTGCGCGGGCCTGCTGCCGGACGTTCTGCGGATGCGCACGGACGAATACGGTCAGTATGTGCCCGAGCTGGCCGCGACCGACGCAAAGGATTGGGGCAGGCAGAGCCTGCAAGTCTGCCCGTTTGCCGACAACGAGGACAATGAGGACACGATTGCCGCCGCCCTGTTCGCAGACACCGAAGGTATCCGGCATCGTCCGGAGACCGGCTACTATCTCCAGTGCTTCGCCGGTCACGTCACCAGCGAAGAAGCGCGGATGGCGGCGACCTCCGGCGGCATCATCACCTGGCTCGCGGGCGAGTTTCTCGCGGCCGGTACGGTCGAGGCGGTGGCCTGCGTCGGCCCGGCCGAACAGGGTCCGAACTTGTTCGAGTTTCGCCTGGTCACGGACCCGGCCGGGCTGGTTGCGTGCAAGAAGTCTCGTTACTACCCCGTGGAGGTTTCGCAGATTATCCCCAAGATCAAGGCGGCGCCGGGCAAGGTCCTGTTCATCGGCCTGCCCTGCTTCCTCAAGGCCCTGCACCTGGCGATGAAGGTGGATACCGATCTGCGGGATCGCATCGCAGGCACCGTCGGCCTGGTGTGTGGACACCTCAAGACGAAAAAATACGCCGCCTACCTGGCCCGCCACTGCGGCGTGCGCGAGGATCAGATTCGCACCGTGGACTTTCGCCTCAAGGTGCCGGGAAGGCCGGCGAACAAGTACGCCTTTTCAGTGTCCCTGCGCAACGGCGGCGACGACGACCGTCGCGAAATCCTGATGCAAAACGTCTGGGCCGGCTCCTGGAGCAACAACCTGTTCATGCTCCAGGCCTGCGAATGCTGCGACGACGTGTTCGCCGAGACGGCCGACGTCGTGGTCGGGGACGCCTGGCTGGGCGAGTACCTCAGGGACCATCGCGGCACGAGCGTCGTCGTGTGCCGCAGTCCGCAGATGCTCGACGTACTGGACAAAGGCAGAAAGGATGGGCAGCTCGCTCTGACCGAGATTCCCGTGGAGAAGGTCATCCAGTCGCAGGCCGGGGCGATTCGACAGCGACGCGACGGCCTGCAATACCGTCTGCACCTGGCGGCCCGCAAACAGCAGTGGCGGCCGCGCAAGCGCGTCGCGCCCAGCGCCGGAGCCGGGTCGTGGCTGTTTCGACGTCTCCAGCGGCTGCGCATCAAGCTCCGGGCCCTGAGCAAAGAGGCCTTCCTGGCACAGGAACCGTCGGAAGGCCTCGATCTTTTCATCCGCCGGCTGCGACCCTGGGTCAAGATGAGCGAATCGATCAATCTGCTGCGCCACGCCCCGACGGCGCTGAGAAGAAGACTCGCGTCCCTGGCCCGGTCCCGCAGCAAAGGAGAAAAGTCGCAGTAACCAGACAACGTCCCATGTTTGTACGGATACGGAATCGTCATGACTGAATCGAATCCAACCGACGCCGCTGATCCGTCGGGGCCGCTCTTCATCCTGGCGGGCAACGGCTCGTATTTCAATCGCGGCTGTGAGGGCATCGTCCGCGGCACCGTCGAGATCTTGCGCCGCTTCTTCGACGAGCCGCGCTTCGTCGCGGTGACTTCCTACAAGAGCGACGAACAGTTCGAGCAGCAGCGCCGGCAGGAAACCGACCCGGCGATCGTCCACGAGAAGATACACAAGTCGTACAAGGCGGGCGACCGGCTGTGGTTCGCAATCAACGGCTTGCGCGTCGTCTGTCCCCGGATCCTGCGGCACATCTATTACCGCGACCTCAAGCCCTACCTGCCGCAAGCCAGCGCGGTCCTGGCGCTGGGCGGTGACAACTACAGCCTGGACTACACGAAGGGACCGCTGTGGCTGACGAAAGGCCCGGTGGTCTGCACCGAGCTCGATGAGCTGGCCGTATCCCACAAGAAGCCGCTGGTCATCTGGGGCAGTTCGGTCGGCCCGTTCAGCAAGTCTCCTTCGTTTGAAAGGTACATGATCGAGCATCTGCGCAAGGTCACCATCTTCGCCAGAGAGCCGGCGACGGTGGAGTACCTGGCGGAGCAGGGGCTTACCGACAACGTGCATCGCGTGGCCGACCCGGCCTTCGTGATGGCGCCGGAGCGGCCCGCCGAAGACATCGAGATTCCCGAAGGCGCCGTTGGCCTGAATCTCAGCCCGCTGCTGGCCCGCTTCGTCACCGGCGGCAACGTAGAGCAATGGAAGGACGTCTCGGCCGACATCATCAACCGCCTGGCAGAGAAGACGTCCCGCCCGATCTACCTGATTCCCCACGTCGTCGGCGGGCTGTCCAACGACGACCACCGGTTCCTCCAGGGAGTGTTGGAGCGCAAGATCGAGAAGCGCGACCAGGTGACATTGATCGGCCCGGCGTTCAACGCGGCCCGGACCAAGTGGATCATCAGCCGCATGGCCGTATTTGCCGGCGCCCGCACGCACTCGACCATCGCGGCCCTCTCCAGCAATGTCCCGACACTGTCGTTCAGCTACAGCATCAAGGCCCGGGGCATCAATCGCGACGTCTACGGACACACCGACTACTGCCTCGCCCCCGATCAGATCGCCCCGGAGACCGTCGCCGAGAGAATCGAGCATCTGCTTGAGCAAAGAGCCGCAGTGAAAGCTCATCTGGAACAACGCATCAGTGAAGTAAAACAGTTGGCCCTGAAGTCGGGGAAAATCCTGAAGGCGCTGCTGGAACGACAGGCATGACAGCGGAGCCCTACCGCCCCGCGACCGCCGCGTAGATCCGTTCGATGTCCTTGATTTGCTCGGTCCCGTCAAATCGAGCGGAGTAGATGCGGGCGTTTTCGATCAGCGTTTCCCGCAGCGTTTCGTCCCGGGCCAGAGTGCGCACGGCCTCGGCCAGAGCCGGCGCATCCAGCCGAGACAGGAGTAGTCCCGTCTCGTTGTCGCGCACGTGCTCGATCAGCCCCCCCACCGGAGCCGCCACTACGGGAACCCCCATACGCATAAACTCGACGGCCGTAATGCCGAAGGCCTCGCGCCGACTGGGGATTACGCCGATGTCACAAACGGTCATCACTTCAGCGGGGTTCTCACGCAAGCCCGCAAAAATGACGTCCTTGTCCACTTTCAGGCGCGCCGCCGTTTCTTCGAGCCGCGTTCGTTCGGCGCCGTCGCCTACAATGACGAAGCGAAACCGGCGGTCCTCCTCGCCGAGAATCCGCGCCGCCTCCAGCAGCACGTCGGCCCCTTTGCAGACATCCAGTCTGCCGACGAATCCGACCACCGTCTCATCCGGGTCGATGCCGAGGTCTTGCCGGACACGGACGGGATCGTACAGAGCGGGATCGAACCGGGCCAGATCGATGAAGTTGCTCACGACCTCGATCGCCTCGTCCGGCCAACCGCCCTTCTCGTGCAAGGCCTGCTTGGTCGCCTGCGAGTTGGCGATGACGAGAGCCGCCCTGCGATGGAGCCTCCGGAGCAGCCAGCGATAGATGCAACCCGTGCCGCCGCGAAAGATGGCACCGTGTTCGTGGATGACGATCTTACTGTCACACAACCCTCTCGCCAGCAGGCTGCTGACGATGGACTTTTGCAGATGGGCGTGCACGATGTCGATGTCACGCTTGCGGCACAGCCTCGCCAACGCGAGGAAAGCGAAGGGGTCATACTTGTGACGTCCCAGATTGACGAGTTCCGCCTCCACGGGCAGCGGACGCGGGTTCGTCCGCAAGGCGCAAACCAGCGTCTGGATCTTCCCGGCGTCGGTGCGCTCGACGATGTTCTTGACGATGATCGGCGCGCCGCCATAGCCTAAATGATCGATAACGTGTAATACCCGAATCTTCATTGCACCTTCGCGTAAAGTCGGAGATACGCCTGAGCCACCGCCGTCCAACTGAACTTCTCGGCCCGCTTCCGGGCCGCGACGGACATCGCACGCAGCGTCTCTCGATCCGCGCCGATCTTCCCAATCGCACCGGCAATCGCGCCCGGCTTTGGATCATCGACGACCACGCCGTTGTCCGCGATCAGCTCGTCCACACCCTCACAGCACGTGGTCACGATGGGCAGGCCCGAGGCCATCGCTTCGAGCATCGCATTGCTCATCCCCTCCTGCATGCTGGCGCTGACGAAGAGGTCGTGCCCGCGGTATATCTCGGGCATGGCCTGCGCCTCGACCCGGCCGACGAGGCGGACCGTCTCCGTCAGTTTCTTCTGCGCCACGATCTCTTCGAGCTCGGTCAGGAGCGCCCCGCCACCGACCACGGTGAGCGAAATTTTGCCGCCTTGCTCTGCGAGCCGCGTCACCGCCTCCAGCAGAAGAGGCAGGCGCTTGGTCAGCGACAGCCGCCCCACCGTCAGCAGGCGCAGCGTAGCGCCGGCCTCGTCGCCTTCGGCCGGATGGAAACGCTCCAGGTCCACGCCGTTCGGGATGACCTCGATCTCGGCCGAAGGCAGGAACCGCAGGGCCCGCGCTTTCAACCCTTCGCTGCAAGCCACAATCGCCCCGGCGTGACGCCAGATCGGCTTGAACACCGTCGGACCCAGAAGCTTGTAATCGAGGGAAAGACGGCGGTTGCCGCCCGGGACGTCGGAGCCCCGCAACGAGATCACGTAAGGCAGCGTGCGCCGCGTTCCGTGACACAGCCATCCGCTCGGAAAGGCGAAAAACGCGTGCACCAGATGATACCCGCCGCTCCGGACAAGCTCGCGGTACACGGGCCGGGCCCGCCGCAGCCATTCGACGACCTCGCGGCGCCGCCACACGTGCAAGTGACGTTTGTTGATGCCCACGCGGTGAATCGTGACGTTCGGCCCCAGCCGCTCCGTTCGCATGCCCCGCTGCGGCGCCGATGTCACCAGGTCGACGTCCAGGTCATCCCGGCCGGAAAACTGCTCGAGCAGACAGCGGTGCGCGTGGCCGCCGCCACCGCCGATGGGGGGAAACTCGTAATTGAGCATCAGTATCTTCATCGTTCGCCCCGCGCCCACAGAAAAGCTACCGATCCGCCGCGGCCTGCTTGCGGGCGATTACGTACAGGTTCGTTTGCAGGGCCAGCGGCAGCTTCGTGAAATCGATGAACTCGATCAGCCGGCCCGCAAAACCGAGCTTCTTGAGCTTCGCGCGCATGTAGTCGTTCACCGGGTCCATCTTGACAAACTCGACGTCGAACCCATGCCTGCCCAGGCGGCGACGCAATTGCCCTGGCGTGTGCAGCGAGGGATGGGCGCGACGCCATTTGAGCGACTTGTGCGCCCACGTCTCGAACAGCACGTTGCTGTACTTGTTGGGCGTCTGGAAGAGGTAGCAGCCTCCCGGGCGAAGTACGCGATGCACTTGCTCGACGTGCAGATCGATCCGGGCGATGTGCTCGAACAGATCGAAGCTGAGAACCACGTCGAACGCCGCGTCCTCGTAGGGCAGCTCCTCGGCGGGCTGCACTTCCAGCCGAACACCCTCGTACTTGCGCCGGCCGTATTCGATGGCCACGCGGGAAATGTCCGTGCCCACAACGTCGCAGCCGCGCCGGGCCAGTTCCGCAACCACCGTGCCGATCCCACAGCCGATCTCCAGAATCTTGTCGCACGGCTTGACCAAACCCTCCCGGGAGAGAAACTCGAGATTCGTCTGGAGATTGCCCCGCTGCTCCTTGCCCCGTTCGAGCTCGCCGCGCCAGCCCTTGTCGTAGAACTCCTGCTGCTCTTTCAGTTGTTCGTCCGTCCACTCGGGCATGCCCGGCACTTCCTCGCACGTCATCGGTTACTTCCGCCTGAACAGCACGTGCGCGCCGTACTCACCGGCGATCTGATAGTTCTTCATCACGTACCGCCGAAACGGCTCCATCGCCTCGTAGCGAAGCGCCTCGTCGGTGCCGATCTGCTGGGCCAGCGAAGCCTGGTACATTTTGTCAAACGCGGCGACCGTCTCATCGTTGTCCGGCAGGAATCTGGGCCGGTCCATTCCCTTGAAGCGCGCCTTGGGCCAAAGCTCCAGCGGCGGGCGGTCCCAGGGGAAATGACTTTTGCGCGTATCGACAATGAACGCAGGAGGCTCCTTCTCAAAGGCGGCCAGAATCTCCCGCACGCGACGGGCCAGTTCCGACGGCGCCAGCGTGTGCATCTGTCCCTCGAAGGCCTTCGACGTCGGACTCAATCGCTGGGCCTCGACGTAGATGCCCGGGACCCAGCCCCAAACGTAGATCTTGTCGGTCGGCTCGGAATGCTCGCGAATATACTGCCCCACGCGTTTCCAGTCGTAGGACGGACGGCCTGCGACCTCCCGCCATTTCTGCAGGTATCCGCGCCGGCGCTGGGGCTCCTGCGTCACTCGATCTCGATACGCCACTCCGCTATGCGGGCTCTTGCGGATACCGAAAAAGATGTGCCACGACATCACCATCATCAGCAGCACGCCAACCAGACCGAGAACGATCCACCGAGTCCTGTCGTGATCGCCCTGGAGCCGGCGTTCATAGGCGCCGACAAGATAGCCGCCTAACATCGCCGCCGAGGCGTTCAGCGGCAGGTAGTACTGCTCGTACGACCGCGGGCTGATCCAGACAAAAGCCATGTCGAGAAGCCACCAAACCGCAAAGAGCAGAACGAAACGCGCCGTATCCTCGCCGTCTTTTTTCTTGCGCTTCCCCTCATGCCGGCCGAACAGCGAGAGAACCCGCAGCACGATTGCACCCAGCGCCAGAACGATGGGAAGGATGAGCAACCGATAGTAGCGCAGGGGACGCCGATACGCTTCCTTCCGCTGTGCGGGATCGAGCGACTCCCAGGCGTCGCGCACGTAGGAGGGCATGAGCTTCAGGAGAAAACCGCTTTCGGGCTTGTCATCCGGGGCCGCCGAATCCTCCGCCGGTGCTTCCGGAGACGCGTCGGCCTGCGCCTCGTTCGAGCTGAACGCCGACGCCATCGGCTTGAGAAGAAACCCGTAGGGCCAGTAGCCCACCGGCGAGTCCATGCTGACGTACCACGTGCAAATCGGGACCAGGACCACGACCCCTCCGCCCAGCAACAGCAGGAAGTCTTTTCCCGCCTGCTTCCAGGGCGTATGGTGCAGCAGAGGCTGGACCAGCACGAAAAACGCCACGGCCCCGATGGCCGACATGCCCGTCTGTTTGAACATCGGACCCCAGACCAGCGCCGCCCCGGCCAGCAGAGCCCACCACCATTTGCCCTGGAGCTGGTAGAAAACGAAGCAGCAGATGCCCAGGATCATGAAGGCGATCATGAACTGCTCTTTGACGTTGCCGAACTTGGCGATCAGGGGCGCAGAGAGATAGACCGACGCCACGGTCACGCTGACGATGCTGGCCAAGGTTCCGTAAAGGCGTCTGATCGTGACGAACATGAACGCCAGCGCTGCGGCCTGGAGGAGCATTTGCAGAATCTCCGAGCCCCTCTCACTAAAGCCGAACAGTTTCACACCCAGCATGTTGACCAGCAGCGTGCCGGCTTGGGCGCTGGCCTTTTCCTCGTGCCCCACGCGCACGCCGTCGCCGGAGAGAACGTGCATGGCCGAGTAAACATAGGCCCCGCTGTCGAACGCGCCGGGGGAATTGAACTCGAAGTACTTGCCGAGCGCAAACGGCAACCCCGCCAAAATCGCCACGGCCAGAGCGATCCGCAACCGCCGCTGCATCTCGTCATCCACAGGAATCCGGGCCTTGTCCCGGCCGGCGGGACGCTTCCGGGCGGGGCTCTTGCGTCGCGGGGTCTTGCTCATGAATCGTCTCCGTGGTTATCAGACTGCCCCAGAACTTCCCGGATCACATAGGTCGGTCGGTTCTGTGATTCGTGGTAGGTGCGCACGAGCAGTTCGGCCAGCAGGCCCATCAGGATGAACTGGACGGTTGTGAGAAGCAGCACCGCGGCCAGCAGGAACAGCGGATTGCCGCTCACGTCCACGCCCCGGTTGATTTTCTGGGAGAGCACCAGCAGGCCGAGGAGAAAACCAAAGACTGCCGTCAGTCCGCCGAGCCCGCCGAAGATGTAAATGGGCTTGGTGGAAAAGGAGCCCAGGAACTTGACCGTGATCAGGTCGAGGACGACCTTGAAGGTGCGCTGGAGCCCATACTTGGCCTTGCCGGCCGTGCGCGGGCGATGGTTGACCACACATTCGGCGATGCGGGCCCCGCTCCAACTGGCCAGGGCGGGGATAAACCGGTGCATCTCGCCGTAGAGGCGGGTCTCGGCCAGCACTTCCCGCCGGTAGGCCTTGAGCGTGCAGCCGTAATCGTGCAGCTTGACGGCCGTAATGGCCGAGATCAGCCCGTTGGCGAGCCGCGAAGGCAGCCGTCGCGTCAGGGCGGCGTCGTGCCGCTTCTTCCGCCAGCCACTGACGACGTCGTAGCCCTCGTGCAGCTTGGAAACCAGCATCGGTATATCGGCCGGGTCGTTCTGCAGGTCGGCGTCCATCGCCACGATCACATCACCCCGGGCGTGTGCGAAGCCCGCGCTCATAGCGGCCGTCTGCCCGAAGTTCTTGCGAAAACGAATCACCCGCACGCGCGGGTCGGCCGAGTGAAAGTCTTTCAGGATCTCGAAGCTCGCATCCGTGCTGCCGTCGTCGACGAAAATGAGCTCGTACGGCCCGCTGTCCTTCAACGCCTCGGTAAGCTGCTCGTACAGGGGCCGGAGATTGTCCTGCTCATCCAGCAACGGCACGACAACCGAAAGCACCGGCCGGCTGTTGTCATCTGTCACGTTCGCCATATTCTCCAAGTTTCTCTCAGGCATTCCGAATCAGTGCTCTGTCGCTCGTCATCTGATGACTGTCATCCTGAGCTAAGCTAAGGATCTCGCCACCGCATGCCCCTTCTGACGCGAGGCTGACTTCTCCTTCTCAGCCCAGATGCTTCACTTCGTTCAGCATGACAACCCTTTGATGAATTCAGACAGAGCAGTAGGATATC
The DNA here is from genome assembly GCA_964415045.1 of uncultured Pirellulales bacterium. GTDB lineage: Bacteria > Planctomycetota > Phycisphaerae > Sedimentisphaerales > Anaerobacaceae > CAYPZL01. Next base: position 17,939 of record CAYPZL010000115.1, read on the forward strand.
CTAACGCCTGAGCCATGCTATTACAATAGACGGTAAAATCAGTGCTATCAATGAATTATCGGCCATTCGCCGTTTCCGTCTGAGTAAAATGTCAATTCGGCGCAGCCCGCGGGACAGTATCGAGACGCCTGGAGAGTACAAACCAACCGACCCGGTCAAATCCACTGCGGGTCGGACACTGATGATTCATCCTCTCCCAGCGCGGCCTCGCTGCGCTCGGCCGCAACCAAGAACCCCACTTCCAGGTTTGGGTGCTCGCGTAAAATGGTGTGCCAATTCAAGGGATTCGGCCTGTTTGCCCG